>JBCBSY010000011.1:0-13252 GCA_039818925.1 Pseudomonadota bacterium
CGTTTTCGCAGAGGCCGGCGCTTTCCGTTGTTGCGCCAATGCACAACGAAAGCGGCGGCGCCGACGCGAAAACGTGTCGTCGGTCTCAGTCATGTTTAAGGCTCTTATCTGATCTGTCTGGGTGGGTCACCTCCCGCCCGCATCAAAGCAAGACAAAGACGGCAAGCATGATTAGGATCAGCGCCATGAAGAGCGCACTGTCCTGGCTCACCAATTTTGAAAGAAAAACGACAGCGATGCTGCTCGTTGCCGGCTTCGCCATGGTCACAGCGCTTGCAGGGACATTTACACTGGCGCCGCTTGACCGTGACGAAGCGCGATTCGCCCAAGCCACCGTTCAAATGCTGGAGAGCGGAGATTTTGTTCGAATTCGCTTTCAAGATGCGGAGCGTAACAAGAAACCCGCTGGTATCCACTGGCTCCAGGCAGCGAGTGTCTCGGTTTTCTCAGACGTGCAAGCAAGAGCCATCTGGGCCTACCGCATTCCTTCCATGGCTGGGATCGTCGCCGCAGCGATCTTCACGTTTCTGGCGGGCGCGCGCTTATATGATGTGAAGACGGGAATGCTGGCCGGGATGTTCCTTGCAAGCGCCCCTCTGGTCGCCGCCGAGGCAACCATCGCAAAAACCGACGGCGTCCTCCTGGCGCTGATTTGCCTGGCGCAACTGGCTTTTCTTCACGTTTACGGCGCCGTCAGAGAAGGCCGAAACCCCAGCCGGAGGGCGTCGGCAGGTTTCTGGATTGCGCAAGGGGCCGGCATGCTTATGAAGGGACCCATTGCGCCGATGGTTTCACTTCTGACCGGACTCGGTCTCACAAGCACTGCGCCGCGCCTTTCTTGGATCGCCTCGTTACGCCCTGTTGTTGGCATTTTAATCTTTATGCTGATGGTCTTGCCCTGGGGCGCCGCGATATGGAGCGCGACCGACGGCCGTTTTTTTACCGAATCCGTCGGCGGCGATATGCTCGGAAAGCTTGGCGAGGCGCAGGAAGGGCATGTGGGCCCGCCTGGCTATCACGCCTTTTTGGTATGGGCCTTGTTTTGGCCCGCATCAGCGCTGATCGCGCCGGGCATCATCGCCGCCTGGCGCGACCGGGCGGATTGGCGCGCGCTGTTTCTCCTGTCATGGCTGATACCCGCTTGGCTGCTATTCGAAGCGACCGCAACCAAACTGCCTCACTACGTCATGCCGCTTTATCCGGCGCTGGCGATTCTTGCCGCGCGCGCCGCAACCGGGTCCGCTCCGCCATTTTGGGCGCACAAACTCGGCGCCGCGGTCTATGCAGGCGTTGGCTTTCTCGCGGCGGCGCTGATTGTCATCCCGTCTCTAGCTTTGAACAACACCCTGCCTGGACTATTTTTGTTGGCGGCGGCGGCAGGCATTGCTGCCTTGACGATCCTGATCGCGACTCTCTTCTGGCGCGGCCAAGGCTATGCTGGCGGGCTTGCCGCCGCGGTACTGTCTTGCACTTTTGCCTGGGTTATCATGACCGGGGTGCTGCCAGGCCTTTCGCAGTTGGCCATTTCGCCGCGCCTTTCCGCGATGCTTGAACTCAAAGGCCAACATCCGCTTCGCGACGGCGTCCAACCGGTGGCGCTTGTCGGCTATTCAGAACCGTCGGCAGTATTTTTGCTGGGGACGCAAACATCGCTGACAACGGCGGAGGCCGCCGCAACGCAGCTGCGCGACGGCGCCATAAGCGCCGCGATAATAGAAGCAGAAGCGACGGATCGTTTTCTCAATACGCTTCAAGGAACAGCCGTCGCCAGTCTTGCCGAGATAGACGGGCTCAACTACTCCAACGGCAAGCCAGTGGCGCTGCAAGTCTACGTCCTGGCGCCGTAATCGCTCCCGAAGGTTTTCATGCAGGTCGCTCCCGACGCCACAGTTGAACCCCGAACGCCCTATTGGCGAAATTTCTGGATCATCGCCAGCGGGCTGATTGTGATGCGCATAGCGACCTTGATCGCAACGCCGCTTGGCATCGGCCCAGACGAAGCGCAATATTGGTTCTGGTCGCGTGACATCGCGTTCGGATATTTTTCAAAACCGCCGATGATCGCATGGGCGATCGCATTGACCACAGCGTTCTTTGGCTCCGCCGACTGGGCCGTGCGCCTTTCAGCGCCATTGTTCCATGTGGGCGCGGCGGCGTTTTTGTTTCTCTGCGCACGACGTCTGTTCGATGCGCGTACCGGGTTTTGGGTTGGCGTAAGCTGGCTACTGATGCCTGGCGTTGTCCTGTCGTCATTCGTCATGGCGACGGATGCGCCGCTTTTGTTTTTCTGGTGTGGCGCGCTTTATTTTCTGGTCCGAATTTGGTTCGACGAGGAAACATCAATCATCAATTTCGCCGCCCTGGGCGCCATGATCGGGCTCGGTCTCATGTCGAAATATGCGATGATTTACTTTCCAATTGCACTCGTCGCGATGTTGTTCGTATCAGCGCAGCGGGAACTACTGCTGCGCCCCGCATTACTGATCACGGGCCTCGTTACTGCAGCGATCTTTGCGCCCAATGTGTTTTGGAATTCGCAGCACGATTTTCACACCCTGAGCCACACGGCTGCAAACGCTCATTGGGGCGCCGGACTGTTTAAACCAGTGAGCCTTGTGGAATTTCTCGGCGGACAATTTGCAGTGTTTGGATTGATTGCTTTTACAGCCCTTGTTCTTTTTCTGTGGCGCGCGCCAAAGCATATCGGCGATCGGCGCTTTATCTTCTTGCTGGTCTTCGCGATGACGCCGTTGTTGATTGTGGCCGGCCAGGCTTTTCTGTCGCGCGCCCATGCAAACTGGGCCGCCGCCGCCTATCCCGCAGCGACGCTTTTGGTTGTCGGATTCCTGTTAGCGCATGAGAAAATGCTGCTCGTAAAAGCGAATGCAGCGTTCCACGCCTTCCTCTTTGGCGTCTTTACGCTTGGCGTCATCAGCCCGGTAATGATTGATCGCGTTGGGCTTTCCAGCGCCGCCATGGATTTGCGCGGGTGGAAAACACAGACCGATGAAATCATGCATTTTGCCGCGGACTACGACGCCGTTCTGATCGACGATCGTTACCTAATGGGAGAGATGCTCTATCACCAGCGCGATGCAGACCCGCCGCTTATGGCGATCGACCCGAACGCATCAATTGACAACCATTATGAAGCCTTTTTGGCGTTCGACCCGAAAAACGCGAAGCGCGTGCTGTTCGTCACGACACGAAATGACGCATCGCATGTGGATTACCGGTTTCGGGAGATAAAGCACCTTGGCTCTGTTTCCGCTTCACCCGAGGGAGACGAACGAACCTACACCCTGTTTGCGATATCGGATTACTTTGGCCCGGACGCCGGCGTCCCTTAGCGGTCGGCCCCTAACGGTCAGATTGGCGGCGCGAGATGGCCCGCGCCCTCTTCATCCCTCGCCCGCCGGACCGAAGACGAAAACCAACCGTTCGAACCACTCTTCCTAACGCGCGCCTGATAAAAAGAGCGCCGAACGACGCCCACAATGCGCCGTCAACCAGCCATAAAAAGGGCCGTGGATAGACGTCGGCAAAATGCGTATGAAAATATCGCACAACCCCAGCTGTCTTACGCGCTTCGATCTTCACGGCGTTGGCGCGGCTTGAGCTCTTATAATGAATGATCGCCACATGCGGCGTGAAATAGATCTTTCCTCCGGCCTTTGCGAAACGCAGGCAAAAGTCGACATCTTCCACATGCATAAAATAATGCTCATCCATACCGCCAATGGACTCAAAGTCCGCCCTCGGCAAAAACATCGCTGCGCCGGAAATCGTCGGCGTTTCGATGATGTCGTCGGGACAATCCTCGGTATGGAGATTAAACCGTTGAAAA
The DNA here is from genome assembly GCA_039818925.1 of Pseudomonadota bacterium. Lineage (GTDB taxonomy): Bacteria > Pseudomonadota > Alphaproteobacteria > Caulobacterales > Parvularculaceae > Hyphococcus. The sequence continues at coordinate 3,848 of JBCBSY010000011.1, forward strand.
TAAGGATGCCGCGGCGCCAAGCGATATAGGTGGGTCGCCTCGATAAATACCCGCCAGGGCGTTAGAACCGCCCGGCGTGATCCCTGCTGTTCCGTCCCATCGGGATCAACCAGTTTGGCGCCCATCAACCAGGGCTGCGCAAGCGCCGCCCCGTCGCTGAGCAAGCGCGCGGCGCCGCCATCGGGCAGAATGGCGTCCGGATTAATGATCAGCAAAAAATCGCCGCTGGCTGATTTTGCGCCGAGATTACACCCTGCAGCAAAACCGATATTGCCGTGACCGGTCAAGATTTTCACCGGCATGTCAGCAGCTGCCTTTTCAATATCGCCCGGGAAATTCCCGTTATCGACGAGCACAATCTCGGCAATGGCGTCCTGGTGACTCAATGCTGCAATCGCGCGCGCCAGAACCGGACCCGTAAAATAGCTGACAACAACCGCCGAGACTGTCGGCTTGGGTTTAACCGCAGCGATCGTTTCACCTTCTTCCGGATGCGCGTCAGTCATGAAAGCTGCTTACCGCTTTTCCAGCGCATGAGCGAGCGCCACGCCGCTCGCCGCCAACGCCATCGCCGCCAACCGCCAGACCTGCCAAAGGCTGCCCTCGGTCATGACGGAGACAAGGATCGCCGCAAAGGCGCCGACACTGGCGGCGCTGACCGCACGCGACAGCCGGGCGCGCACCAGCATGCGCATGCCAAAAAAGAGAAAACCTGACATTGCAAGAACACCCGGCAGCCCTAGCTCAAGCCAGATTTGCATGAACACGTTATGTGGATGCGTCGGCATCAACGATAATGACGCTGCAGCGCCCGGAACCTCAATCAAGGGAGCTGTTTCTTTCATCGCTCGCGCGTAGTCGGCGCCGCACCCGAAAGGCAGACACGCCCATATTTCAGCGCTCGTCGCTTTCCAAACCGCCAGTCGATGGAGGCTTGAAGAAAGCACTGATTGCATCTCCGGCGACAAACCGCCCGCCCAGTTGAAGATCGCCGCAACCGGCAACAGCGCCGCGATCACCGGCATCCCCAAAAGCAACGCGATCCCCCCCCAGCCGGCGATTTGAATCGCTCTGCGCCGCACCGCCAGCGCCAGCAGCGCAGCGGCAAATCCAATTGAGATCGCCAATACGTTTGCAGCGACGTCATTTGTCACCGCTGCAGCGAACCCCAGCGCGAGCACAAACACCGCCGCTGGACGCGACCATCGCCGTACGGCAATCGCTGCGGCCGGGAACAGAGCCGGTGCGAGCGCCGTAACGCCGCGTCCGAGCGCCACAATATCCCGTTGCGCTGTTGTCAGACCTTCTTGTGGCGGAAGGAGACCGCGCAAAAATCCATCAGTCACACCTTCTAACGCCAGAACCGTCATGCCGCCGGCAATCGCCAGCAAAAACGCGCCGCCCAATCGCCAAGCCCAGGCGCGCGCCAGATTTAAAGAAAACCAGACCAAACTGCCGCCGACCAAAGCGGGCGCCAAGACATAGAGAAAGAGATTGAACTGATGCCTGGGCGACCAGAAGCTGGACAGCAAAACCCAGCCACAAAACAACAGCAGCGACAAAAACCCGGCGAACACCGGATCGCGCAACGAAGGATGGTCAAACAGTTTGCCGAACGCCGACTGCCAGAAATCCCCGCGGAGAAACGCCGGCAGGCTCGCCAGCAATATCCAAGGCGCTAGGCCGCGATGCCCGAAAACAGCTGTCAGGGGCAACAAACAAAAAAGCGCATAAAGCCAGCGCCGGCTTGCCTTGTCTCTCTTGTCTCGCCAGGTGAGCGCCATCGATGAGCGATCAACCGCGTCTCAAATCGGGCGCCAGCGCCTCTTCGCCCAACTGCGCCGCCGCGTCGGCCAAAGACAGTGTTGTTTGATCTTTTGAGCCGAGCCGCCGAAGCGAAACTGCCTTGTTATCGGCTTCTTTGGCGCCGACCACGGCGATCACTGGCACTTTCGCGTGGGAATGCTCACGGACTTTGTAATTTATCTTTTCACTCCTCACATCGAGGTCAACACGAAGCCCAGCAGCGCGAAGCGCATCGGCCGCCTCTTGCGCATATTCGTCAGCAGCCGATGTAATCGTCGCAACCACAACCTGCACCGGTGACAACCAGAGCGGCAGGCGCCCTGCATAGTTTTCTATCAGCAGGCCAATAAAACGTTCAAAGGTTCCAAACACCGCGCGGTGAAGCATGACCGGCCGCTTGCGCGCGCCGCTTTCGTCCACATAGGTCGCATCAAGCCGCTCGGGCAGGACATAGTCGAGCTGAAAGGTCCCCGCCTGCCATGTCCGGCCAATCGCGTCTGTCAGGTGGAATTCCAGTTTCGGGCCATAAAACGCACCCTCGCCTTCGGCATAATCGAACTCAAGCCCGGCGGCGGTAAGGGCGTCGGCAAGCGCGTTTTCCGCACGATCCCAAGTCGCGTCGTCGCCAGCCCGTTGTTCCGGGCGCGTCGCCAGCTTATAGGCGATTTCCGTCATGCCCATATCTTCATAAACACGGGCGAACAGCTCAAGAAATCGTCTTGTTTCATCGACGATCTGGTCGTCACGGCAAAAAATATGCGCATCGTCCTGGGTCATCTGGCGCACGCGCATCAGCCCGTGCAGCGCGCCATGCGCTTCATTGCGGTGACAGCAACCGAACTCCGCCATGCGGATCGGCAAATCGCGATAGGATTTGATACCCTGCTTGAAAATCTGCACATGCGCCGGGCAATTCATCGGCTTCAGCGCCATCAGGTCAGATTCGCCGGACAACACCGGACCCTTTTCTTCCGTTGACGGAATTTCATCCGGCACAACGAACATGTTTTCACGAAACTTCGCCCAGTGGCCTGATTGCTCCCAGAAGACGCTGTCAAGCAATTGCGGTGTTTTTACTTCGACATAACCATCCGCATCAAGCCGACGTCGAATATAGCCTTCAAGCTGGCGCCAAACGAGAAAGCCTTTCGCGTGCCAGAAGACCGAGCCTTGCGCCTCCTGTTGAAAATGGAAAAGATCCATCTCGCGGCCAAGCTTGCGGTGGTCGCGCTTTTCCGCCTCTTCGAGACGAACAAGATAGGCTTTTAGATCTTTCTCGTTCGTCCATGCGGTGCCGTAGATCCTTTGCAACACAGCATTGCGATGATCGCCGCGCCAATAGGCGCCAGCGACTTTCATCAATTTGAACGCCTTGCCGATATGCTTCGTAGACGGAAGGTGCGGGCCGCGACATAAATCGTGCCAGTCACCGTGGAAATAGACTTTGATGTCCTCCCCTTCGGGCAAATCGGCGATAATCTCTGCTTTGTAATGCTCGCCGATATCCTTGAAATGGGCGATCGCCGCTTCGCGATCCCAGACTTCCTTGCGGGTGGGCCGCGCCTCCTCGACGATTTGCTTCATGCGTTTTTCGATTGCGCCAAGATCATCGCTTGAAAAAGGTTCATCCCGGGCGAAATCGTAGAAAAACCCGTCCTGAATGTTCGGGCCGATGGTGACTTGCGTGCCGGGATAAAGCTCCTGCACGGCCTGGGCCATCAAATGCGCCGTATCATGGCGGATGATATCGAGCGCGTCTTCATGGTCGCGGGTGACGATCTCGACGTGCGCATCCTTATCGATCTTGTCGAACAGGTCGCTGACCACGCCATCGACCTTAATCGCCAACGCCGCCTTGGCGAGCGATTTGGAGATATTCTCAGCGATTTCAGTTCCCGTCACGGCGCCGTCAAACTGGCGAACGGAACCGTCGGGGAGCGTAATGGCGACCATGATGTTTCTGCTTCGTTTTTAAAGGCGATTGAGAATTGCGGCGGCGAACCGGTCCGCCGCCCCCATCTCAGCCTCTGGGCAATAAGTGAAAAAGAGTTCCGGCTCAATCAGTTCGACTTCCATAAGCTGCAGCCTCTCGTCAAGGATCAGCCCATCAATCCGCGCATATAATGGCTCCGTTGGCAGCATCTCGAGGATCCGGCGCGCTTGCGCGACCACGGCAGGGGGCGGACCGACGCGCTCACAGCGGCCGCCGAACTCCGCCTGACAACGAATGTCGCCAGCGGCTGGCCGCTTGATCACGGCGTGAGAAAACGCGCCATCGAGAAAAACGAGCGAGGTCTCTCCGACCGAGGAGATTTCCGACATCAGCGGCTGGATAAGCCCCGGCATGGCGAGCTTTGCCGCCGCCGCTCCGAGCCCCGGCCAGTCACCCCGACGCACGACGGAAAGCCCGCTGGCGGTTGCACCGAATTCCGGCTTCACCACCGCTTCGTCCAGTCCCATGGCGTCCATTGCCGCCGCAACGCTTTCCGACGTGGGCTCGACAAGCCGGGTCGCCGGCATGGCCGCCCCGCACTCAGCCAATGTCAGCAGATAGCGCTTCGACATATTCCAGCGCATCAAAGCCGGCGGATTATAGACATGGGCGCGTGCGCCAAGCGTCTCCAGCCAGTCCGCAAACCGGTCCGGGCTTTCCTGATAATCCCAGGTCGAGCGAATAATCACAGCATCGCCATCGCGGAACGGATCCTGATCCCCGTTCCACGGGGCCGCACGCACGGCACTACCCCGCGCCTCCAACGCGCACGCCAGCACCGCATCGCTCTCCTGCAATTGCGGCTGGGCCAGACAAGTGGCGAAAACGATGCGGGTCATAAATTCTTAATCCGATAGCTGCGGCGTTCATGCCATGACGCAGCTTCTATTCAAAATGCCGAAACTTTTTGCAGTGGTGTCTGGACATTGAAATGAAGACCCCTATAACGCGCGACCGGTTTTCATCGTTTCGCAAGGGGTTTGTCACCCCGCGGGCGCGGGCGGCGCTGCCGACGCCGTGTTCCACGATGGGAATTTGGGCAAAGGTCTATTAGCTCAGTGGCAGAGCGTCCGATTTATTGTCGGGAAGCGAAGGTTCGATTCCTTCATAGATGCCTCAATTGGTTAGCTCAGCAGGTAGAGCACTACACTGCGAATGTAGATGTCGCGGGTTCGATTCCCGCACCAGACACCACGGTCTTTAAAACCGTTCCGAATGACGGGAAGGCCGGGAAAATTCAGCCCAAAGGAGACGCGGATAGCTTCGGCTAAAAGCAGAACCGGAGGGCGCCCGATGACGGGCTTTGCGCCGGCGCGGATACCGGCGGGATCGCAAACGGCGCGCGCCGCCCATCCAGAGCCCTGCTTTCACGGGGTTGCTGCGGGCGCCGCCGAACGGGAGCGCGCCCGCCTCAAGCGCCGGACCGCCGCGCCATCGGGGAATTTTTCCGGCCGACCTTTTTTTCTCCGCTAATCAGCACTGTCGCGTCACGACTGCCAGCATTGCGTCTATTTGAGACAGAAACGGCGCGTGCGAAATTTTCTGCGACTATTTTTCATTTTTCTCTTTACACAGAAGAATAATGCAACTACACCGCGCGTCCTTTCGTCGGCATGGGGTCGGCGATCTTGCAAACGAGCCCGTTTTGAAAGCTGGCGACCTACATATGAGTTTGATCGGACGCATGTCCGGTGAACGCGTCTGCCGCTAGGGTTCTCTTTTTCAGTGAAATAGGGCCTTAGAGGCCCCTGCTTCGCCGACGCAACGTTCGGCCGATACGCATATGCGCCATCCTCAACCGGGCCTGACAGAGGAGGCGAAGCGATGTTGAAAACATACGTAATCGCTGAAAACCAACGCGGCCTCCTGATCAAGGATGGCCGCTTGATTGATGTTCTTGAGCCGGGCCGGCATGTCTTTTTGGATGTGCTCGGACGGTTGAGCGTCGAACTGTGCAAGGCGCAAGGCGTTTTTACTTCTCCGTGGGCGGAGATCATGGAAAAACGCTATCCGCAACTTGCTGAGCGCTATCTTGAAACCGTACGTGTCGGCGAAGGCGAAGTCGCTGTTATTTCGTTTGACGGCCGCGCTTCAGCGATCGTACGCCCGGGACTGACGGTTTACGTCTGGAAAGTGCTGCAGGATATTGCAATCACGCGCATCAACGCGCTCGATAACCCGCGGCTGATGAAGGCGGAGCTTGTCGCCTACGAAAAAGCCGTGGCGATGGGCGAAGGCGCATCTTCGGCGGCTGGACCGGCGATCGGCATCGTCACGGTCGGCGAGGCTCAAACGGGCTTGGTCTACTTTGACGGCGAGTTGATCGAAACGCTGAAGCCGGGCCGGTACGGCTACTGGCAAATCGGCCGGAAAGTGACGGCGAAGATGCTCGACACGCGCCCGCTGCCGCTGGAAGTCACTGCGCAGGAGATCCTGACGAAAGACAAGGTCTCGCTGCGGGTAACATTGACGTCGTTCGTCAAAGTGACGGACGCGCCGAAAGCGGCGCTTTCGACCCCGGACTACATGAGCCATGTCTACAAGCTCGTGCAGTTCGCGGTGCGTGAAGCGATCGGCGGACGCACGCTCGATGAAGTGCTTTCGAACCGGGAATCGGTTGACGAGCAAATCGTCGCCCATGTCCGGCGCGAGATTGGCGACATCGGCGTTATCGTCACGGAGCTTGGCGTCAAGGACGTCATTTTGCCGGGCGATATGCGTGAGCTGATCAACCGTGTGGTCGACGCGGAGAAAACCGCGCAGGCCAACCTGATCCGCCGACGTGAAGAAACGGCCGCAACGCGGTCGCTTTTGAACACCGCGCGGCTGATGGAAGACAATCCGACGCTTCTGCGTTTGAAAGAACTGGAAGCGCTGGAACGCGTCACAGAACGCATCGGCCGGATCGACGTTCACGCGTCTTCGGGCGAAGGCCTCAACGCCTTGCTCGACCGGCTGGTTACGCTGCAGCCACGGCAATAAGCGGTACGCAGCGGCAAACTTGGACAGGGCGGCGAGAGCCGCCCTGTTTTTTGTCCGCAGTTTTGTTGACCCCGCTCCATCCGCTCTATGTGTCAGCAAATCACCCAGCCTTGGCCAAAATCGGGTCATGATTAGCGCGCAACCTGTGATCGTCCACACAGCGCGTCAGATTTTGGCGCATTATGGTGTGCCGACGATCAACAGGGGGAGAAAACCATGATCAAGCAGTCAATTGCTGCGGGCGCCGCAGCCTTATGCACATTATCAGCCGCTTATGCGGGCATGCCGCTCAATCAATGGACCGGCGCCTGGAACAAAAACGCAGGCAGCCTGCACAGTCTTTCCATCTCAAACAGCGGCGGCGCGCTGACCGTTTCCGTAAAGGGCGAGTGCACGCCCAATCCATGCGATTGGGGGTCTGTTCCCGCAACCGCCTATTCCGACAGCGCAGCAACGGACCCTGCCTCGAACACTGAGGCGATCATCGCCACATTCAATCAAGGATTCGCAACCAAAACCGTGGTGCTGGACGGCCGCGCCGGCGATACGCTGCGTGCGCATGTCTATACGCATTTCCTCGACGGCAGCGGTCGCGATAGCTACGTCCTGCACGCATCAATGAAGAAAGCGGCGCTCGTGTTTACGCCGCGCCCGATCGGCCCGATCATCGCGCAACCGGTCAAACCGTTCACCGAAGACTGCATCAGCTTCAATCCGGACGCGGTCACTGTGGAACGCAAAAACGGCAGCTGGAAGCTGGTGCAAGGGTCCATGTGGATGCTTGATTCCGGCGCCAACAAGTCGGAAATGGACCGCGCGAAAACAATCGTCCAACACTACGCCATGAACCAGCAATGCTTTGTCGGACGTCCTGATGCTTCGTTGGAATATTGGCTTTCCGGGAATGCAAGTCCGCAAGGCGGGCTTGCGGGCGAGGACTGCGTCGGGATCAATCCGGGCAATCTTTCGATCCGCAACGCCGGCGGCGGGCGCTTCACCATCTTGTCCAACGGAAATCACGCTGCGTTTTCCGCGCCGAGCCAGTCCGAAGCGCAGACCGTCATCAACGTTATCAAATATTACGGTTTCACAAAATCATGCTTCGTCGGACGGCCGGGTCCGTCGATGCGCTATTTACGCAAATAGCCACAACCCATCATTCTTTGTCTATCGGAGCGGCGCCTTGGCGCCGCTTCTTTTTCTCGCTCGCAACTTGCGTTTGCGCGACGCCGCGCTCTGTCCAGGCCCAATCGCCCAAGCGCCAGAAACGCCAGCCGACATTCGGGGCATCGTCAGGCACAGGGTCAAATCCGTGCGATCCAAGCGGATGACAGCGGCTCAACCGTGAGAGAGTGAGCCAGAATGCACGACCAAATCGGTGTTTTGAAAACGCGCCGAGCTGTTCGCAATACGCCATCAGCGCGGGCGACAAGGTGCGTTGGTAAAACCAGATGAGACCGATTGCCAAACGGCCCAATAAACCTGATTGGTTCCGATCTTTTTCATCTGGTTGCAGCAGTTTCGGCATTCATTGGCGCCATTCAATAAGCGACTGTGTAAGGTTAAATTCTCTTGTAAGGCGAACCCATTTGACAAGGCTGCTTGAGTGAAATACCGCGATAATATCGTTGCAGCTTGCAGCATCAGTAATAGAGTATAGGGGGCCTCCATGACACGGCTTTTTTCAGCGGCGATCGCCGCTTTCGCGCTGACAGGCGCCGCACAGGCTGCACCTGTCACGATTGATTTCAACGGTCTTTCCGCCGGCGATATCGTCGATACGCAGTTTTCAGGCGTGACGATTTCCGGCCAGCGCAATGGCGCGCCGATGGGTTTGAATTCGGCGATGATTTTCGACACAAATAATCCGACCGGCAATGACGGCGACCTTGCGGCGCCGTTCGATAATCCAACAACCCCGGGCGACGAAATGCTGATGCCCGGCAATGTCTTGATCATTTCGACAGACAACGATTCGAGCGATCCGGACGACGCAGCAGGCGGCGGCGTGCTGGAGTTTGTCTTTGACAGCGTGGTGACGCTGTTCAGCATCAACGCCCTCGACATCAACGGAAATGAGAGCATCACTTTTCAGTTCTTCGACGTTAACGACATGCTGATCACGTCACTATCGAACGGCATGACGACAACCGGCGACAACGAGTTCCTGGCGTTTAATTTCAACATCGCCGGCGTCAAACGATTCGTCGTCAGTCTTTCAAGTTCGGGTGCGATTGACGACTTGATGTATGAAGTGACCGAAGTGCCGGTTCCGGCAGCGCTGCCGCTGTTGCTCTCCGGCCTTGCCGGTCTCGGTTTCGCCTCGCGCCGGCGCAAAACCAAGACCGCCTGACGCCAGCAATATGAACATCTCGCGCGCCTCGGTGATCACCGGGGCGCGTGTTTTTTTGAGGCGCACGCTTGCATTCCACGGCCATGTCGCTAGGCAAGCCGCTTGGAATTCAGCAGTCCGGTCTCATGTCTCGCATCAAAGCCTGTTTTGATAGATTAAAGTCCGAAGACCGCGCCGCCTTTGTCCCATTCATTATGGCCGGCGACCCCGATCCCGTGACGTCGCTGGAACTGCTGCAGAAATTGCCTGCAGCAGGCGCGGATCTGATTGA
>JBCBSY010000012.1:0-12733 GCA_039818925.1 Pseudomonadota bacterium
GATTGCCGTTGTCGATCTCACGTTCAAGATGCTTGTCATAAAAGGTGCGGCAGCGCCCGCCCGCCTGGCCCGCTCCTTCATAAACGGTGACCAACGCGCCGCGTTCCACAAGTCGCGTCGCCGCCGCAAGGCCGGACAGGCCGGCCCCGATAATGTGAACTCGTGACATGATTTACGAAACCTCTTCGCGCTTGAGCTTCGGCGCCAGCAGCCACCGGAGCGCGATCAACGCCTTTTCGCGTTTCGAAAGCGTCACGCGCGGCTGGCCGTTGGCCCAGCCGCGCGCGGTCATCTTATCGAGATACCGCTCATAAACGCCCATCATCAACAGCGCAGGGCGCAGCACGCGCCAGTCAAGAGAATTCAGCGCTTCGCGCGCATCGGCAAATTTCTTGCGCGCCATCGCTGCGATCTCCGCACGCACCGCCGGCAGGCCCGGCGCCGTTGCAATAGCCTCAGGCGTCATCGGGCATCCGTGCTTGTGTAAAAGCTCGCACGGCAGATAGAGCCGCCCTTCGTCTGCATCCTGTTCGATGTCGCGCAAAATATTGGTGAGCTGCAACGCGTCGCCGAGCGAGATCGAAAACTTATCGGCGGTTTTATTTCGCGGCGCGCCAAAGATTGGCATGGAAAGCTGCCCCACGGCGCCGGCCGCCCGGCGCGTATAGGCAAGAAGCCGTTGGAGGGGCGGCGCAACAATCGGCCCTTCCGCGTCCATTTCCATCCCCTCAATGACCAGCAGGAATTCCTCCTTAGGCAGACTGAAGGTTTTCACAGGCTCTAGAAGCGCGACGCCCGTGGGCGTCTGCGGCGCACCGTCATAAAGGCGATCAATCTCCGCGCGCCAAGCCGCCAGTCCATCACGTTTTTGCGCAAGCGTTCCGCCTTCGTCCGCGATATCGTCCACTTCACGGCAGAACGCATAGACCGCATACATGCCTTCGCGCCGGGCTTTGGAGAGAATGCGCATGCCAGGACCAAACGATGTTCTGGATCGTTTGACGGTTTCTTCGGCGTGACGGCGGGCGTCCTCGACTGAAATCGCAGCAGCGCTCATCCGGCGGCGCCTGCTTTTCGGCTTAAGCGGCCCGCTTCGAAAAACCCGGTGACCATGCCGCCAACGCCAGCAACGGCGAAATCAAGTTTTGTCAAGGCGACCCGGGTCGCAAGCGGATCCCCTTCGCGCAACAGCGCGATCAAGCGATCCGCCAGCCGGACAATGACGGCGGACTCCATGGCAAGGTGTTTTGAATTGAGCGCTGCAGGCAGCTTGCGCGCATCAACCATCAAGGCATCACAGCCGTCAAGCATCCGGTCGATCACCTTGCGAAAGCCGGGCGACACAGAAGGACGATCCACGACCGTGATGTCCTCGCCTTCTTCCTTCAGCCAGTCTTCAACAATGTAGATCCGGTCAAGCTCGCGACGGTCATCGCCGCAATCTTGCAAATGATTGACGATCTGAAGCACGGTGCACAGCGCATCAGAATAGACATAACCCGTTTTGTTTTCGCCGTGCAGGTCAAGCAGATAACGGCCGACCGGGTTGGCGGAAAGCTCGCAATATCCAAGCAACTCCCGCCAATTCGCGTAACGGTTTTTCTGAGCGTCCTGAATAAAGGCGGCGATCAGATCGGAGCCGTGTTTGGTCGTAACGCCGGTCCGCGCAAGGCTCTCGCGCAAGGCATGGGCCTTGATATATTCTGCGCCAAAGCCCGGCTCCCCCTTCAGGGCGCTGTCAAAGGCGCGCAGCCGATTGATCTTTTCTTCTGATGACAAATCCGGATTGTCTGCGATGTCGTCAATCGCGCGCGCGAAAGCATAAAATTTCGCCACATGAGGTCGCAGCTGCTTCGGCAACAGGAACGAGCCGACGGGAAAATTCTCGTCTTTGGCGCCCTTGCCTGACGGCGTTTCCGCCGGGACGGGCGATGCCCCTTTAGCGGCGGCGACTGAGGATTGTGAAGCGGTTGACATGGCGGGCACCTTACGGATTTCGCCAGCCTTTCCAAGGCGTTTACAGCGATCTTTTGCAGCCTTTGCACCGAAGGCCAGGGCGCGTTATGAGGCCCCATGATGCTGACATTTATTGCATTTCTTGCACTCGCCGCCTGGGGTTGGCTGACATTCTTGCGCGGCCGCTTTTGGCGCGCCTCGGAATGGCTTGAGGACGCCCCCGCGCCCGCCTTCTGGCCGCAGGTGATTGCAGTTATCCCCGCCCGGGATGAAGCCGGAAGCATTGGCGAAACGATCCGGGCGCATATGGCGGCTGATTACCCGGGTCAGTTTGATGTCGTCGTCGCCGATGACGGATCAAAAGACGGTACTGCGGATATCGCGCGCGCCGCCGCCATGGATCATGCGCGAGCGCTGGATGTCGTCCGCGTGCCAGACCTTCCCTCAGGTTGGACAGGAAAAATGTGGGCGGTTGAAAACGGGCTTGCGCGTGCCCGCGACATGGCGCCGGACGCGAAATATGTTCTGCTGACCGATGCGGACATCAAGCTTGCCCCCGACACGCTGAGCCGTCTCGTCGCCAAAGCGGAGGCCGAAAATCTCGCCCTTGCATCGCTGATGGCGAAGCTTGATGCGCGAGGCCCCTGGGCGTCATTTTTAATCCCTGCTTTCATCTACTTCTTCCAGAAGCTTTATCCATTCCCGCGCGTCAACGATCCGTCAGATAATCTCGCCGCGGCCGCTGGCGGGTGCATGCTTTTGCGGCGCGACGCGCTGGACGCTGTGGGCGGCGCGGCAGCGATCAAAGGCGCCCTGATCGATGATTGCGCCCTGGCCCGCGCGATCAAGGATCTCTCGCCTGACACTCATATCTGGCTTGGGCTCGCTCGCGACGAAGCGGTGAGCCTGCGTGACAACCGCATGCTCAATTCGATCTGGTCGATGGTCGCGCGCACCGCCTATGCGCAACTTGGATACTCGCCGTTGTTGCTTGGCGGAGCGGTGCTCGGCATGGCGCTTACCTATATGGCGGCGCCGCTGATTGTCCTGACGCTCGCATGGCATTGGAATTTTGCGGCGACGTTTTACGCTGTCGGCGCTTGCGCATTGATGGCCTACACCTATTGGCCGACCTTGCGGCTTTATGGCCGGGCGCCGTGGGAAGCGGCGCTCCTGCCTGCAGCAGGCGCCCTCTATACAGCCATGACATTTTCCTCCGCCATGCACCACTGGCGCGGCGAAGGCGGCGCCTGGAAAGGGCGGACCTACTAGGCCGTAATCCCAAATCTGATGCTCATTGGCCTGGGTGTTCCTTATCGTTCGGATTGACAGATATTCGCCATTTATATAACATATTTATTATGGAACAATCCCGTTATATTGAACCGTCGGTCAATCTCGATGCAGTATTTGCAGCGCTCGCCGATCCAACCCGGCGCGCCATTCTTTCCCGGCTGGCGACCGGCGAAGCGTCCGTCAACGAAATCGCCGCGCCCTTTGAGATCAGTCAGCCCGCGGTCTCACGTCATTTGAAAGTTCTGGAGCGTGCAGGTCTCGTTGAGCGCGGGGTCGACGAACAGCGCCGCCCCGCCCGGTTGAAGGCCGACAATCTCGCCGCGGCAACAGCGTGGCTCGCAGAGTTTCAAGCCTTTTGGCAAGGCAGTTTCGATCAGCTCAACGACGTTCTTGTTCAATTAAAGAAAGCCGAAGCAAAGGAAACCGGCCATGACTGAACTCCCGGAATATATTTTCGAACGAACCTTCGACGCTCCGCGCGATCTTGTCTGGCGCACCTGGACGGACCCGGCGCTTCTGAAGCGCTGGTATGGACCCAACATTGAAACCGTAATTCACAAATATGAATTGAAGGCTGGCGGTGTTTGGCTCAACGAAATGCGAATGAGCAAAGGCAGCGATTTCAGCCGCATGGATTTTGAAGAGGTCTCCCCGCCAGAGCGCCTCGTCTGGCGTCATGCATCGACCGATGCTGATTGGAACATTGCTTCAAATCCAATGATGCCGGATTGGCCGCGTATTCTGCTAACAACAGTTACGTTTATCGATGACGGCGACAAAACTACGGTGCGTTTGTCACAAGTTCCAGTTGACGCTACGCAAGCGGAAGTTAATTGCTTCGCCATGGCGATGGCGAACATGGATAAAGGCTGGGGCAGCGGTTACGCGATTATCGACGAGATTCTCGCAGAACTTCAGGCGTAACCTCACAGGGTCAAGGGCGCCGAAACTATTTCGAGAATGCGTCGGCGCAGGCTCTTGTCACCAGAAAAACAGCACACGGCGCCTCGCGTATCAGGTCGATCGATGCGCTGCCCTGAAAAAGCGCGCCCCAGAATTTCCGCTGGTGTGAACCGGTGACGATCAGATCGGCTTTGGCTTGCTTAGCGTACTGGGCGATTGCTTCAGCGGGCTCGCCATCGAGGACCACTGTCCGCGCAGAAGGCGCCAGCCGGTTCGTCAATGCCGCCAACTGGTCGACGCTTTTTTGACGCCCTTCGCGATGTTGTTTCACCAAAGCATCCGTCACGACGGCGGAACTGGCGCCGATTTCGGCGGAGAAGGTCGGCGTGGCGTTGCTGAGTGCAGGCCAGACGCTGACAATCTCCAGCGACGCGCCATCTTTCATAGCCAGACTGTCGGCGGCGCGAACCACTCCTTCAGCAAGATCGTCATCAAGGTCAATCGCGGCGAGTATAGATTTGAATTCCATAAATGCGCTCCCTCACATTGCTCAATATCATGTAGGAACGCTCGCCCCCAAAATAAGGAGGGCGAAACAGGAAAAAACCTAGTTGCAAGCGCGACTAAATCTCAAGCGTTCGATTGGGATGGCGTCCGTCCACATAGCCCATAAATGGCGGATGGATAGAGTAGCCGAGAAGCTCCTGCGCGCGTGTTGGCAAATCGCGTGCGATTGGTGGCGGAACCGCAAGAGACATGTTCTCAAGCGGGCGTGTCCAGCCGGGGCAATATTGAGGCGTGATCACCAGCCGGTCGCGTTCCGATCGATTAGCGCCGCCGCGATGCCACAGGGTTCCCTTCGCGATCATCAAGGATCCCGCCGGCATCACGACCTTAACCGCATCAGCCCGCGCACCGGGGTCGCCCTCCCGGCGCGCCGACTTCGCAAAGTCCGCCTCAGTCGGCGCCCCGGCAATAAAGTCCTCTGTCCACAGATGGCTTCCGGGCAAGATTTCTGTCGCGCCGTTGTCTTCCGTGGTTTCGGAGATCGCCCAAAAGGCCGAAACCCCCAGCGACGGACGCGGGCGCGGCCATTGGTAATGACTATCGTCAAAATGCCAGGGCTGAGCGGTTTCGCCAGGATGCAGGTTGATGGCAAGGCATGCAGACAAGAGACAATCCGCCCCGAGGTCAGCTTCGGCAAAAGCAAGCGCGAGCGGATGGGTCACCAGATCTGCAAATACGGGCGACTTCGCCAAAAGCGCGTAAACACGGTTGGTGCCGCGACCTTCAAACTCATTTCGGCCAGTCACATCCTGGTCGAGGTAAGGCGCAAGGGCTGTCTTGATTTCGCCAAGTTCAAGATCGCTGAGCACCTTGTCAAAGATGACATAACCGTCACGGTCAAACTGCCCGCGCCAGTGGGTTAAGGACCGGCCTGCAAGCCAATTTTTGAGCAAATGTTCATCGACGGCTGGCGCTTCGCTCATACTTGAAATCCTTGCGCAAAATCTTTGATGATTATTATCATGCGTTTTGAATGCGCTTTAAACCGGATTCAGCAGCTTGCGCTGCGAAAACCAACGAATGGTTTCCCTGAGCGCCGGACCCGCAGGCGAGGCCTTCCAGTTCAACTGTTTTTCAGCCTTTGCAGAGCTGAATGAAACCTGCCGTCCTGCGAGGCGCACGCCCGTCAACGGCGCCTTGGGGGGCTTTCCGGTTATTGGCGCCACGAGCCTGGTGTCGATCGCGCCTGCCGCCAAAGCGACCCAGTAAGGCATTTTTGTCGTTGGCGCCGGGCGCCCGCTTTCCTTTTCAATCATTGCCAGGAGATCGGCCATTGCCATGTTTTCACCGCCGAGAAGGTAACGCTCCCCGCGACGTCCGCGATCGCGCGCAGCGATTAGCCCATCCGCCAGACTTTCAACGGGAACAAAGTTTAAAATGCAATCGATAAAAGCGGGCGTTTTGCCATTAGCAAAATCGAGAATCATTCGTGTCGGCGGGGTCAGGGTTTCGTCACCCGGCCCGAGAGGCTCAGTCGGGATCGCGATAACGCCGTCCAGACCTTCCTTCACCGTGTCTTCGACAGCCTGTTCGGCCTTTCGTTTCGACTTCGGATAGGCGCCGAGCATGTCTGCAGGCGCAATCCGTGAGTCTTCATCTGCAACCGAAGGCCCGATCGGCGTTTCGCGCCCAACAAGCGTGGTCAAGCTCGAACAATGCACCAGCCGGGCGCGCGCGAGCCGTGTTGCATCGGCAACGATTTGCGTGCCCTGATAATTGATTTGATCAAAAACAGTAGCGTCGCGCGCCCACAATTGCGCATTGCCTGCGAGATGGAACACCGAGGTGACGCCGCCCATCACGCCAGCCAAAGCCTGTGGGTCGGTGACCGACCCTTGCCGATCATCGACATGTTCCGGCGGCGCCAGATCAAAACTCAATACCCGTTCGCCAGCCGCACGCAGTTTTTGCACCAGCGCCTTGCCAACAAAACCGGCGCCGCCGGTCACCAGTGTTATTTCGCTCATGGCGCCGCCTGGCAGACCAGCAAGCCCTCGTCAGTCACCGAACCGGCGACAAGGCCGCCCGGCGTTTCAACGGCGACTGTCGCCGCGCTGAACAATTCCGCCCTTGGGTCGTCGAACAGAATCTCAACCGCGCCTGTGTCTGGATCCGCCTTCACGATGCGGCTTGGCGCTTTGCCGATCCCGAACTTGCGGTTGAACATAAGCTTCATCATGGATGGGTGCGCCGCGGCGACAACGCCGCCATCTGTCGCGAGGGAGAGGTTGTCCGGCCCGCCAGGGATCTCAATACGAAGCGCTTCGTGCAAACCTTCACCCATTTTTTCAAGGAAAAGTAGCGCTCTTTCGCGCGTCGCGGCCATAACAATATCCCCGCCAGGCGTGATCGCAACGCCATTCGCAAACGCCGCCTTGTCAAAAACGGCGCCATTTTCACCACTCACGCCGCTTCGCTTCAGCCGAAAGATATTCTCGACGCCCGCGCCAAAGCCGCAGGACGCATGTGTGAACGACGTCACGACGCCGCCGTCGATCGCCGCCACATCATTTGCTGCGCAATGGGCAGCTACCGGCTCGCCAACAAACATCTCGCCATTGGCGCCGATACGCTGCAGCTGTGGTACCATCACCCATTTGCCACCGTCGCGGATATAAGTGCGGTTGATGAAAACCAGTTCATGATTGACGTCGTCGAAACTAATGCCATGGGGGCGAAGACCACCGGTGAAATTGTCCGGCGACGCCAGTGACGCAACGCTGATTTGTTCCTGTTGCGGATCAAAAAGCGAAGCAAGAGGCACCGCATAGACACCGCCCTGCGGCAGGGTGTTGCGCCGTTTTCGGGCAGCGTTTTCCACTGCCCGCCGGTCATAAGCAGAAACGAACAACCGCCCGCGCTCTTCATCGAGCGCCAGGTCTTCGGCGCCGCGAATTCGCGCGCCTGTCTCCTGATCGAGCAGCGCCACGCGCCGGCATTGATCCAGACCATACTGCGCCGATGCGATATGTTCACCGGAGCAGGCGCCAAGCCCCATCGCGAATAAGCTCAGAACCCAAAGTTTACGCGGCGTTTTCCCCATGGCGCGCCCCCTGATCGGTTTCATCCGGCGCCGGTTTTCCCGGCCGCTGATATCCCCATTTCTCAATGAACGGCTTCAGACGCGCCTCAACTTTGGCCGCCGTTTCATCGGAATAATCGAACTTATTCTTCTTGAACGAAGAGACAGATGCAAGATAACGCTCAAACTTCTCTTTTGCTGCGTCAAATCCGGGCAAGGAAAGCTGTTCGTACACATTTTGAACCGCGGTCAGCGGGTCCGCATCGAGCTCATCATAGCGCAATTCGACGAGTTTGTCGGCGGGAACCCCGTCGGCGTCACGCTCATAAGCAGTCATCATCCGCTCATAGACCGCCAAAATCGTCTCGTCGATATCGACATGGTCGTAGCCCTGCAGCGCAAACTCTTTTAGGAGTTTGGCGTAAAAATTCCGCATGGAGACGAAAACGTCATAAGGGTTGCGATGGATATGAACGAACTTGGCATTCGGAAACATCTCCTTCAGCATGGCAAAGCGTCCCGTATAGACCGGATTCTTGATCAGTAGAGGCTTCTCACCCTGATGCAGATAGAGTTTCCGCAGGAAATAACCGAATTGTTTGCGCCAGTTTCGAATATCGGCTGTTGAACATCCGTCGAAAAAAAGTCCGCGCTGCACATTCTGGGCGAACGCCTTGGGGAAGTAGATGCCATGGTAAAACGATGCCTCGGACATGTTGGCGATCGCGATTTCATCTTCCTGCGGGCTGGTGGGCGTGACCGGAATATTGTCGATATAGCGATGCTCGGGCAGAGCCTTTTCAAGCAGCGGATTAAACACCTTCGCCAGACCGAAGAGATCCCAGGGCAGCCCCGTCGCAACTGGCGGCACGAACCCCCACTCGCCGCTTTCACACATGATATTGTAAAGATGCGTTGTGCCGGAGCGCCAATGACCGAGAATGAACACTGGCGCCGGCATCTCCTCCAGCCGCGGCAGCTTGTTCTCCATGATCAGCTTCTCCGCCGTGGAAAACGGCCAGCGCGCAAGCGCTGCAAGGGTGATGATTGCGCCCTGGGCTGGATGACTGGGAAGGCCGGAACGCGCCGTTACAGCCGCCAGGGTGCCCAGATTGGCCCCGCTCAGTGGATGCGCCATGGAATTCTTGGTCCTTTATTACGTTATCAAGGCACCGGGCATAGCGCAGTCTCGCGCGGATCGCCATAACCTGCCACTCACATCCCGCCTCGCCGAAAAATCGCCGCAAACTGGCGCAAAATAAGGGGTCTGGGCTGGAATTTGCTGGTGCGAAGGGCCATTTCGCAGCACTAGGTTAACCATGGCGTGACAGGTTGCCTCAAACACAGGCACAGCGTCAGGCGGCGGTCAGCGCCGCCCTCCCGGCGGCGTGCAAATGGCAGGCATACTGGAACGAGTTTAGGTTGCGTTTTTGTCGGCATAATTTGAAGCGATCGGCGGCATGGCCAGCGCTTGTGCGTACTCTGGGGCTCGGGCTGGCGCTGACCGTTTCATCTCCCGTGCTGGCGGCGCAAAACGGGAACGGACAATCCTATCGCGCATCAATTGAAGGTGCGCCGGGCGCGCTCCAGGGCAAGCTCGCGCCCCTTTCAGAGCTGAAGAAAGCACAGCGCGATTATCCGACCGCCGCAGCCTTGCGACGGGCCGCCCGCCGCGACCTCGATGCCTTTTTGGATGCGTTGCGGGCCGCCGGCTATTACGCAGGCAAAGCCAACTTCACACTGACGCCTGGCGATGGCGAAACGCCGCCGAGCGTGACGTTCACCATCGAGCCCGGCATCCGTTTTGAAGTTACCGAATACGAAATCCTGTATCAGGACGAGGCCGAGGGACGGCCAGCGACGTTTCAGGATGCAAACATCAAGACAACTGGCGCATCAGACGGCGCCGCGCTGCGCGACCAACAGGAGTCGTTCCTCGCCTATCTCTGGAACAATGGATTTCCTTCCGCCGAGATCGTGGATCGGCGCGCGATTGCGAACTTTGAAACGGGCGAGACCAGCGCTGTTTTTGTGTTCCGAAGCGGCCCCAAAGCGCAATTTGGCGCTCCGCAGGTGCGCGGCGTTGAAAAAACCGATCCCGACTTCATCAAGCGTATGAAAACCTGGGAAGTTGGTGAAGAATATGAACGTGCAAAACTCACGTCTTATTATGACAGGATAAACCGTACAGGCCTTTTCGCCGCGGTGAACGTTGAACCCGGCCCTCTTGACGAGGATGGAATGGCCCCAATCATCGTTGAATTAGAAGAGCGCCGCCAGCGCACCATCGGGGCTGGCGTTTCTTATTCGACAGCAGAAGGACCGGGCGGAAGGATATTTTTCGAGCATCGCAATATTTTCGGCCATGGTGAGAGGGGCCGGGTTGAATTTCGCGGCTCAGAGATTGAACAATCCGCCAATGTCGGCCTTACCCGGCCGATGCCCCGCATCGGCGGCGACGCCTTTGCCAACTTGGCCTTTTCCAACGAAACAACCGATGCGTTTCGCGCCCGCTCGTTGGAACTTAGCGGCGGCCTTTCAAAGCGTTGGCTCAACGATAAGCTGGAAACACGCGGCGGTCTCGCCCTTGAGACCTCTAATGTTCGCAATGGTGGTGTTGAAGAGCGCACCTATTTTGTGTCCGCCCCGCTATCGGTGCTGTGGAATTCGGAAGACGACTTGCTGGAGCCGCGCAAGGGATTTCGCGCATCCGGGTCCCTAACACCTTATGTGGGGTCTGACAGCTTCACTCAAAGTGAAGTGGCTGCACGCGGCCGTGTTCATATCGGATCAAACGACGTTGTGACGCTCGCTGCACGCACTGCGCTTAGCGCAACCTTCGGCAGCTCATTCAATGATCTTCCATTGAACAAGCGCTTCTACGCCGGCGGGGGCGGCTCGGTGCGTGGTTTCAGCTTTCAGGAGGCAGGTCCGCTTGATGCCGATAACGACCCGATCGGCGGGCGTTCAAAAATCGAAGGCGCAATTGAAGCCCGCGTGAAAGTCATCAGAAATTTGCAACTCGCGGGGTTTGTCGACGCCGGTTCGGTTTCCACTAAGGCCGTTCCCGACTTCACGGACGAATATTTTATCGGCTATGGCGGCGGCGTGCGATATTTAACGCCCATTGGGCCAATCCGCGCGGATATCGCTTTTCCGCTCGACAAGCGAGACACCGATAGCGACTTCCAAATCTACATTGCATTGGGGCAGCCATTTTGATGCGCCGGACTGGTATCATAACCCTATGGATCCTTTCAGGAATCCTTGTGCTTTTTGCGCTAATTGCGTTTGCCGCCTTCTACACGCCGCCTGGCCGCACCGCGATCAAGACTATCATCGAAACGCAAATCGGCAACGCTACCAACAGCACTGCAAGAATCGGACGTCTTGGCGGCGCGCTGCCCGGCGAGATCCGGCTTGACGATATCGCGCTATCAGACACGCAGGGCGACTGGCTCACCATTGATAATTTCACCTTGCGCTGGCGCCCGCTTGCGATGCTGCGAAGCCATATCTTTATTGACGAAGCGACAATCACCGGCGGTTATTTGCGTCGCAGCCCGCCGGAAGGTGAAGAGAGCGACAATGATGAGGCGCGTCAATTCAGCATACTGGAGCAAGCGCCGCATATCGATATCAGAGCACTGACGATTGACGCTGTTCGCATTGACCTGACAGATACGCCGCAAGTCCTGAACGGCAAGGGCGCATTGCGCCTCAATGGCCCCGACATCATGTTCCGGCTGTCGCTGGCCAGCGAAAGCGGTCAGGACACAGTGCAAATTTCGCTTGGCAAGTCTCCTCAATCGGACCGCTTTTATCTGGAGGCGGCGCTCAACAGCGACGCCGACGGAGCCATCGCCACGCTGCTTGACCTCGGCGGGCCGTTGCGGGTTGCCGCCAGCGGCGACAGCCCGGTTGACGAGGCGGCGCTCGATCTGCAGGCCACGATCGGCGCCTATGGCGACGTGACGGCGAAGCTGCTCAGCGATTTCGACGGCTTTGAGGGCGCTGATCTTGATCTCATCTTCAACGCCGGCGCAAGGCTTGACGGCATCGAGGAACTTGCGGGGGCCGTGTCCTTACAAGCGCGTTACGACGCCAGAACTCGTGGCGGCGCCCTGACTATCAGCCGACTGGCTTTGGCGATTGGCAAGATTGACGGCGCGATTGACTGGCGTGCGCCGCGCGGGTTTGTGCAAACGCTTGGCATCAATCTGAATACTCGGCTGAACGAGGCGTACCGGCCAGACATTCAGACCATTACGGGAAATGTGCTGGCGCTTCAGGGCGAGCTGAATTGGCGCCGTGATTCCTATGCCCTATCGGCGAATGTCGTGGCGCCGCTCGCAAGTCTTGCGCTAACGGAAGGATCAACCGATTTGCGCCAGCGCATTTCCGGTGATCTTGTCGTTGATCTCAATGCAAGAGATGGCGGACCGGCCTGGCTCGCTAACGGGCTTGCGTTGAAGGCCGCTGCAGAAATTGACTTTCAAGACACCGCCACCCTTGAGAGCGCCACGCTCACCACGAATGACGGGTCACGTTTTATCGGCGCCGCCGCCTATAGCTTTCATGATGACGCACTGCAGCTGGATGGTGATATCCTGGGAACGCCAGCACTTTTCATTGCGTTTGCGCCAGGCCTTACAGCTGATGAAAACGTGACTGGCGACATTGCGCTGTCGGGTCCGGTGCAGCGCTTCACCCTTGACGCTAATGTTGAAACGCCAGCCTTGTCGTTCAATGACAGCGCCTTGCCGCCAATGACCGTTGCGGCGGCGCTTGCCGGTCTGCCGCGCTTACCCAATGGCGACATCACTGCGCGGGCGAGCAATGAGGCGCCGCGGCGGCTCGATGCGCAACTCCGGTCCTCGGAAAACGGCGCCATCCGCGTGCCCCGCCTGTCTTACGGCGGTCGTGGTTTCGCGCTCGACGGATCGGCTGAGATCGATCCATCGCGCCAGACGTTGGTGCTTGATCTTG
>JBCBSY010000013.1:0-12682 GCA_039818925.1 Pseudomonadota bacterium
TTTATACCGCCCGCTGTTGGTGGCCGGCGTGCAGCAAAACGCCAAAAAGGAGATAACGGATGCAGGACGGAACAAGCGCGACAGACAGCGGCGAGCCGAGCATGGACATGGCGGTGACATTTCTTGAAGGGCTGGTTGAAAAGGCCGCGGCCTATTTGCCGAGTGTTGTCGGCGCCCTGGTGGTGCTCGTTGTCGGCCTATGGGTCGCAGGGCGAATCAAAAAGGTTGTCGCCAGCGCGTTTTCACGGTCCGGCCGGATCGACGAGACACTGTCCGGGTTTTTGTCCAGCCTTGTCCACTATGGTTTAATCGCGCTTGTCATCATCACAACACTTGGGATTTTCGGCGTGCCGACAACCAGCTTCGCGGCGGTCATCGGCGCCGCGGGCCTGGCGATTGGTCTTGCTTTGCAGGGAACGCTCGGACATGTGGCGTCAGGGGTGATGTTGCTCGGGTTTCGCCCGTTCGACGTTGGAGATTTTGTCGAAGCGGCGGGCGTTTCCGGCAAGGTCAAACAGATCGGTCTTTTCACCACGGAAATTGCGACGGTCGACAACAAGAAGGTCATCGTTCCGAATGGCAAGATCTTCGACGATGTAATTACGAATTACGCGGGATACGACACGCGCCGTGTCGATCTGGTGTTCGGCGTTTCCTACAGTGATGATCTCAACAAGGCGAAGTCGCTGATCAAATCGGAAGTCGAGAAAGAGGCCCGTGCAAAAACCGACCCGGCGCCGGTGATCGAGGTCGATAATCTCGGCGACAGCTCTGTCGACATCATCTGCCGGGTGTGGGTGAACGGCGCGGACTATTTCCCTGTCAAATGGACGCTGGTCAAGGCGGTCAAGGAGCGGTTCGACGCCGAAGGGGTCTCGATTCCCTTTCCGTCGCGTTCGATTTATAAGGAAGATGACGCCTGAGCGGAGATTGATTGCGTACGTTGCGGGCGGTACGATCGCGGTCGCGTGACTTGAAGGATTTGCGTTATGAACGAACCGGGCCTGAAAGATCGCCTGACCGGTGGTGATACGGGACGTACGATCATCAAGCTGGTGATCGCCAGCATCATTGTCGGTGCGGTGTTTTCGTTTCTCGGCGTTGGGGTGCGCGAATTCTGGAGCGGCATTTTTGAAAACGTCCGTGATCTGATCGGCGCGCTCGGTGAAAGCGCAGGCGAGATTATCTTAACGCTGCTCACCTATCTCGTCATCGGCGCCGGGATCGTCATTCCGATCTGGTTGATCGCGCGCTTATTGTCTTCGCGGCGGCGTTAGTTGATGGTCGTTCCCAGCCTGTTTGCGCCTGACCTCAACGGTACGCTTGCATTTTTTGTTGACGTCCTGGGATTCGATCAAACCGGCATCTATCCTGATACGGACAACCCGATCTGGGCGGAGGTGACGTTCAGGGCGTCGGGGCGCGGCTCAAAGATCTGGTTTTTCTCGCAACCAATCGCCGACCGGCCAGCGCCGGCCATGTCCGGCGTCATCTACATCTTTGTCGATGACGTGGATGCGTTTTGCCAATCGCTGGCTGACAAGGTCTCCTTTCGCTGGGGACCGGAAACCATGGATTATGGTTTGCGAGAAGTCGGGATCGAAGATCCGAACGGATACCTGCTGGCGTTCGCGCAAGACGCCTAGGGCGCTAGGGCGGGTTGGCGCCGCTTTATTCTGCGGCCCTTGGCTGCAACCAGTCTTCCATGCGCGCAATATAGGCGATCCAGGCCTCGCGGCCCTTTTTGGTCAGGGCTACGGTTGTTTGCGGGCGCCGGCCACGAAATCCTTTTTTAACCGAGACATAACGCGCCTCTTCGAGTTTTCGCAGATGGACCGAGAGGTTGCCGTCCGTGCCGCCGACTTTCGCCTTCAATTCATTGAAATCCGCTTCGCCCGCGCCGGACAGGAAGGCCATCACCGCGAGACGAACCCGCCCATGAATAATGTCGTCAATTTCGCGGTAGTCGTAAGCAGGCTCTTTATCCATGCGCCTAGACAATCTCTTTTGGCTCGCCCCGCATTAACATCGCCCCGGGCAGGACGGCGCAAAGCAGACAGCCTGCCGATCCCGCAAGAAACTGCACGTCGCTGCCCAGCAAAAACATCGATAGAACACAAAACGCCCATGACAGCGCTGCGAACGCCTTCAACCAGCTTAATCGCGCCGCGACGGCGGTGGCGAAAAAAGCGACGCCATAAACACCAAAGGCGATCGGAAACATCAGACTGAACAAAAAATAGGCGGGCACCCCATAGGCGGTGAAATTGTCATGCACGATCATCAGCGCCAGCCAGAAAACCGTCATGGAAACGCCAACGGAAAACCAGACAGATTGCGCTGTGCGGTTGCCCAGCGTCATTGCGCCTGGCTTGGGCCTGCCGTTGCGTCCGATGAGCAAAGACAAAGTCCACCCCAGGATACCCGCGATTACCCAGGGGGCGGTCATGCCGACAGCGCCGACGCTGATGACGTCGCTTGCGCCTAAAAACGCGAACGCTGATGCGGCGCCCATCAAGGCGCCCCAGAGGACATAATAGATGCCGCCCACCAGCGGCGCATCGCGCCCCTCTTCGGCGAGCGAACGCACATAAGCAAGCTCGCTTGCAAGGTCAGGATTTGCGGTGTCCTTGGTGGTTTCTTTCACAGTGTGCTCCTCGCATTTTTTTCTAAAGCCTCGGTCCGACAAACGCCAGTGCCAACCATGGTTCGATAACGAGGTTTATCAGACTGTGTGCGGCGATTACCGGCCAAATCCGGCAGCGGCTTTCCGTGAAGGTAAAGCCGAAGGCCAAGCCCAAGAAAAATGTTCCCCATAAGGGGCTGAGCATTTGCATCGCCGTAGTGAAATCAAGCGTGCTGAAATCCACCCATCCAACATGGTTTGATGCAAATAAGAATGCGGAGATTATAATCGCGCTTAGTCTTGAAAATCCCGCATAGGCAAGGGTCAGGATAATGGCGCCACGATGAACAATTTCTTCAAACACGCCGCCGCCGAGCGCTGTGACCATCGAAACGTGCAAATTAAATAGCGACGCCTCAAAAACCGGCGCCGCGCCGCCCAACACGAGAAACAAAATGACTGTAATTTGTATGGCGGTAGTGATCGCGGCTGGCGGCCAGCCGCGCGCTGGCGCAGCGCGCCACATCTCAGCGAAGGCTCTGTTCAACGGAGTTAGCTTCACAAGAGCGGTTAAGAGCAAAACGTATACGAACATTCCAAGAAGCGTTCGGCTGACGGATGCCGCTAACGCGCCGCGAGGATGGGGATAAGCGTCGCGGATAAAAGAAAGGTCGGGAACAATAGCGCTGGTGATGCGAAGCGTCTGGTAGAAGGCGACAGAAATTGCGATCGCGATAGCGAGCCCCGCGATTTTTGCAACAAGATTTCCCCGCACGGCGGAGTCTGCGCCGCCCTTGGAGAACGCGATAATTCTCTCTTCCGTCAGGAACCGTCCGCCCATACATCACCTCTCAAAAAGTACTTTACAAAATAAAGTACTTTTGTTCTTATTCAAGCGTTTCCGGCGAAGCGCTGCCGGATTTATTTTTCGAAAGGACGGGTCATGGGAAGAATCCTTCATCTGGCTGCGCTGCTTGCGGGCCTGGGGCCGCTCGCCGCCGCCGCTCAACCGCCCCAAACGCAGACTCCGGCGCCAATGGTGCGTGAGGCCATGGAAAAGCTTGACTGGATGGTCGGCGACTGGCGCGGCGAGGGCTGGCGGGTGATGCCCGGCGGACGCGAAGAATTTCAGGTTGACGAGAAAGTGCGTCACGAACTCGGCGGCCTCATCATCCTTGTGCACGGTCAGGGCTGGTCCGTGGCGGAAGACGGATCAAAGGTTGAAGGCCACAAAGCCTTCGGTGTCTTTTCATATGACGCCTATGCGCAGTCCTATCATTTCGACGCTTTCGTCAAGGAAGGCTACCAGACACGCAATCGTCCGGATGTTGGCGACAATAGTTTCCGTTGGTCGCATCCAGCGGGGCCTGGCGCCGAGATGCGCTATTATGCGCGTCTCACGGATGCGGGGGAATGGCTTGAGACGGGAGAGCGTTGCGAAGCCGAGACCTGCGTTCAGACTTTTGAGATGCGGCTTAAAAGAGCGTCTACGGAATAATCAGTTTGGTTCTGCTTGTGTAATCGGCACTCTGGCGATGATCTCGCGCTGCGACAGGTCATAAACCACGATCACCACGCCTTCCGGACCGTCGAGCCGGACCGCGAGCCTGTCGCCGTCGAGAGCAATGGCGCCGGGTGTCTGGCTGGCGGCGATGGCGAGGGGCGGTATTTCCGTTGGGTTCGGCGGCATGGACGGCGCTTGGTCAGTAAGCGCCGGATCCGGCATTGTTTGATCCGGCTTTGCCTGATCCATCAGGGCCCCGGGCGCATGTTCTGTCGCCATCTGGGGTTCTGTCGCAGTCGTGTCGCCGTCGGTTTGCGGGCGCCCGAACAGTGTGATGATCGCGGCCACAAGCCCCAAAAAAAATATCGGCATGGTGACGATGGCGATCATCAGATTTCGCGAGCCGATGGAGGCGGCGATATCGCCAAAACTCTTTTCTTGCCCGCCGCCTGCGGCATCTGGGTTTCGGGGATCGGCTGTCACTGAAAACTCGCTCCGGATCGCTTGTCACAACACTGGCGCAAGGGCGCGCGCCCCGCTACACCCCGCTTATGACCGCAGACGATCAAGCTCACAAGCCTTCCCTGCTAGAGCCCGACGAAGAGGGCGTCTACAGCGCCGATATCGGCGAGGCCGAGGCCGGCATGCGTCTTGATAAGTGGCTTTCAGAGCGCATTGAGGACCTCACCCGCACAAGAATAAAGGCGCTGATCGAGGGCGGCGCGCTGTCGCGCAATGGGGCGGTCTTCAATGATCCGTCCTGGAAGCTGCGCGTTGGCGAGCGCTATCGGCTGACGCCGCCGCCGCTGGAAGAGCCAACGCCGAAGCCCGAAGCAATCCCCCTGGACGTGGTGTATGAAGATGCGGATTTGATCGTCGTCAACAAACCGGCGGGGATCGTTGTTCACCCGGCGCCGGGAGCATGGACGGGCACGCTCGTGAATGCGCTTCTTCACCATTGCGGCGATACGCTTTCCGGCATTGGCGGCGCGCGTCGCCCGGGCATCGTCCACCGCATAGACAAGGATACCTCCGGCCTTCTGGTGGCCGCCAAGAACAACAAGGCCCATCAAGGGCTGTCTACGGCTTTTTCCGCGCACGATATCGACCGGGTTTATGAGGCGATCGCCGTCGGCGCGCCGAGGCCGGGCTTTGGCGTTATTGATGCGCCAATTGCGCGGAACATCCGTGATCGGACAAAAATGGCGGTGGTGGATGATCGCGGCGGCGAGGAAGGGGCGCCGCGCGGCGCCCGCCACGCGGTCACCCACTACAAAGTGATCGAAGCGTTCGGGCGCGCGCGGGCGAAGCTGAAAGGCGATGCGCTGGCCTCACTCATTTCCTGCACGCTGGAGACAGGGCGCACACATCAAATTCGGGTGCATCTGGCGCATATTGGCTGTCCGCTGATCGGCGACCAGGTCTATGGGCGCGGACCCGGGCTTTCGGGTCTGAAGCCGGGCGAGGAAGCCGCGGATCATGCGATCCAGACGATCCGCAATTTTCGCCGTCAGGCGCTGCATGCGAAAGTTTTGGGGTTTCAACACCCGGTCAGCGGCGCGGCGCTTCGCTTTGAGGCGCCGGCGCCGGCTGATTTTCAACGCCTGCTGGCGGCGCTGCGCGCGCTTTGACGGCCTATTGCATAGCGCAATGGGTAGCCTCTTCTTGACTATCAGGCATATTTCGCGACCATCTGGCTTGAGGGGAGACCGGACTGAGGTGTTGCGTAGGGCGCGGTATGCGGTTGATATCATTGAAAAGACCGAGAACGTTTAACGGCCGGCTCCTGGTCGCTCTCATTGCGGCGCTCGCCGTTTCAGGCTGCGGCGGAAGCAGTGGGCCGCCGTCCCGGTCAACCGCTGGCAATCCACCCCCGACAACCACGCCGCCGCCATCCAGCGGCCCGACCTGGACCGCTGGCGTGTTTCAACCCGCGAGCACCTTCAAGGACCGCTGTCAGGTGGTGCGCACCGGCGTCGATATCGAAGGCAATCCCTTCACAGACCAGGCCGGCTCGACATTGGAGGAAAATTTCTGGCTGCGGTCCTGGACGAACGAAACCTATCTTTGGAACACCGAAGTGGTTGACCGGGACCCCGCTGCGTTTTCCAGCCGGCTCGCCTATTTCGCTCAACTGAGAACTTTCGCGCTTACCCCCTCCGGCAAAGAAAAGGACGATTTTCATTTCAGTCAGCCCACGACGGAATTCCTCGAGCGCCGCAATTCCACGCCGCGGGCAGGCTATGGCGCGCAAATCGTGGCGTTCTCCACCACCGTCCCCCGCGACTTCCGTATTCAGTATACAGAACCCAACTCGCCAGCTTCTGAAGAGATCATGGGGCTTGCCAATTTTGTACGCGGCGCGCGCATTCTCGAGGTTGACGGCATCGACGTCGTCAATGCTCCCAGCCAGGCGCAGGTGGACCTCATCAATGATGCGTTATTTCCGCTGAATGCAGGCGAGCAGCACACATTTGTCGTGCTTGATCCCGGCGCTGCGATGCCGCGCACGGTAATCCTGAACTCCGTCAATATTGCGCCAAAACCGGTGAACCGCATACGGGTGATCGACACGCCGACCGGCAAAGTCGGTTACATCCTGCTGACGACGTTCAGTCCTTTTGCTACAGAGCTGGACCTCGCCAATGCCTTCGCCTCCCTGGCGGCCGAAGGCGTTTCGGATGTTGTACTCGATCTTCGCTACAATGGCGGGGGCCTTGTGGCGGTGGCGGCGCAGCTTGGCTATATGGTCGCAGGACCGGCGCGGACCAGCGGCAGAACTTTTGAAGATCTGCGTTTCAACGCCGCCGCAGGCGGGCGCAATCCGGTTACCGGCGAAACTGACAACGCCATACCGTTCTATTCCACAGGCCTCGGGTTTTCTCTGATCAATGGAGCCCCGCTCAGCGCGCTCAATCTTGGCCGAGTCTATATTCTGACGACGGCGGAAACCTGCAGCGCCAGCGAAGCGGTAATCAACGGTTTGCGCGGCATTGACGTGGAAGTGGTGCTGATCGGTGAGACAACTTGCGGCAAGCCCTTTGGCTTTTATCCAACCGACAATTGCGGCGAGACCTATTTCACGATCCAGTTTCAGGGCGTGAACGAGAAAGGCTTCGGCGACTACACCGACGGCTTTATTGCGAACAATTCCAACGCCGCGTTTGGCGTGCGCGCGCCCGGCTGCGCGGTAACGGACGATTACAGTCGCGAGCTTGGCGATGAGAATGAGGCGATGCTGGCGGCGGCGCTGCAATATCGGTCCACAGGATCGTGCCCGGTGCCGCCGGTGACGATCGGAACATTGAGTGTGGACGCGAGCCTTGCAAGCGGACCAATCGACCCGGCGCCCAACCAAAACGTCATGCGGACCAATCGTGACATGCGGTTGCCGGACTGACATGTTGGGTGATGCATCAGAAAGGGTGTTGAGATGCGCCGCACTTTCGCACTGATCACGACCGCCGCCGCGCTGATTGGCGGCTGCCAGACGACCGGCGCGAGCCAACCCCGCGAGCGCGATATCACGGCGGTGCTTCAGTCTGACGATCCGCAAAACATCGCTGCGCTAAAGGCGGTGTTGGCGCAAGCGGTGGGACGGGCGCGGATTGAACTCGGCCCGGGCGATCTGACGCAAACGTCAACGATTTCCGTATTGCCGCCGCCGCTTGGCCCGAATGAGACCCGCAGCCCGGCGCGGCCGACGCAGTTCGATCTCGTCATTGATCGCGGACAGTGTTTTGTCATCCGGCGCGAAGATGGCGCGCGCTTTGCTGCAGAAGGGGTCGGCTGTCGCCCGCGGTGAGCCTTCCAAGCCTGTTCAGGGCAAATTTTTCGAACCTTGCTTCCAACCCGGAGCTGGCATGATAGACACGTCAGACGGGAAGTCTGCGGCGCAATTCTTGCTGCGCTGCGTTTTGAGTTAACGCGCCCACTCGGCAGGGAGTAACGCCATGAAGCTTATGGTGACCGGCGGCGCCGGTTTTATCGGATCCGCGGTCGTGCGCCGCGCCATCGCCAGGGGTGATGATGTCCTGAATGTGGACAAGCTGACCTATGCCGCCAATCCCGACAATGTGGCGATGGTTGCGGACAATCCGCGCTATCAGTTCGCTGAAAAGGATATCTGCGACGGGCCGGCGATGACGGCCCTGATGGCGGATTTCAAGCCGGACGCGGTGATGAACCTCGCCGCGGAAACGCATGTGGACCGGTCGATCGACGGGCCCGGCGCGTTTATCCAGACCAATATTGTCGGGACCTATGCGCTGCTTGAGGCGGCGCGCGGTTTTAAGGAGAGCGGCGCCGCGCCGGCGGATTTTCGCTTTCATCATATCTCGACCGATGAGGTTTATGGCTCGCTTGGCGCCACTGGCGAGTTCACTGAAACGTCTCCCTATCAGCCCAACTCGCCTTATTCCGCCGCCAAGGCCTCGTCCGACATGCTGGCGCGCGCCTGGCGCGAAACCTTTGGCTTGCCTGTCATCGTCACCAATTGCTCGAACAATTACGGGCCCTATCAGTTTCCGGAAAAACTGATCCCGGTGGTGATTATCAACGCGCTTGAAGGCCGCGATATCCCGATTTACGGCAAAGGCGACAATATCCGCGACTGGCTCTATGTGGAGGACCACGCGGATGCGCTGCTTTTGGCGGCGCGCGAGGGCAAGCCGGGTGAGCTTTACAATATTGGCGGTCGCGCAGAGCGGACCAATCTTGAGCTTGTGCAGATGATCTGTGCGATCCTCGATGAAGAACTGACCGGGTCGGCCCACGCGCCTCATGACCGGCTGATCAAGTTCGTCGATGACCGGCCGGGGCACGATCACCGTTACGCCATCAATTGCGACAAGATCGAACGCGAGCTTGGCTGGACGCCGTCGCTTTCCATCGAGGCGGGCATGCGCCAGACGGTCAAATGGTATCTCGACAATCGCGACTGGTGGGAAAAGATCCGGGCGCGCGGTTTTGATGTCGCCAAGCGGCAAGGTCTGAAAAAGCAAGCATAGGAAAAACGGATTGCGTTATGCGCATGCTGGTTTTCGGCAAAAATGGACAGGTTGCGCAAGCCCTGCAAAGGCTGGCGCCAGCGGATGGTCTCGTTGCGCTTGGCCGGGATGAAGCGGACTTGTCGCAGCCCGGAGCCGCGCGCGCGGCGATAGAAGCGCATCGCCCGGATGTCGTCATCAACGCCGCCGCCTATACGGCCGTGGATCAGGCGGAAAGCGATGAGGCGGCGGCGCGCGCCCTGAACGAGGCCGCGCCTGCAGAGATGGCCGAAGCCGCCCATACTCTGGGAGCCGTGTTTTTACATCTGTCTACGGACTATGTGTTTGACGGGCAGGCGCCGGAGCGCCTCACCGAAGAGGCGCCTGCGGAGCCGCTCAATGTTTATGGCGCGAGCAAGCTTGCGGGTGAAAAAGCGGTGCTGGCGGCGCATGATCAGGCGGTGATTGTCCGCACGTCCTGGGTGTTTTCCGAAACCGGCGACAATTTTGTGAAAACCATGCTGCGGCTCGGGCGTGAACGCGATGCGCTCTCCGTCGTATCGGATCAGATTGGCGGCCCAACCTCAGCCGGCGAGATCACCCGGGCGCTTTTCGCCATTGCCGGCAAGAAACATCGGGGCGCGCCTGGCGCGGGGGTTTACCATTTTCAGGGCGCGCCGGCGGTTAGCTGGGCGGAATTCGCCGCAAAAATATTTGAGATTGCTGCGATGAACGTAAAGGTTTCACCCATCAAAACGTCGGATTATCCAACGCCGGCGCAACGTCCATTGAACACAGTGCTCGATTGCGCACGCATTGAACGGGATTTCGGCATTGCGCAGCCGGACTGGCGCGCGGGGCTTCGCCGCGTGATCGCGGTGTTAACAGACAAGGAAGCGACCCCATGAAAGGCATCATTCTCGCAGGCGGGTCGGGCACGCGCCTTTATCCAATTACGCGCGGCGTCTCAAAACAGCTGACGCCAATTTACGATAAGCCGATGATTTATTATCCGCTCAGCGTTTTGATGCTTGCGGGCCTGCGCGATATTCTGGTGATCACTACGCCGGAGGATCGCGCGTCCTTTGAGCGGTTGCTTGGCGATGGCGGCGAATGGGGCATTTCCATCAGCTATGCGGTGCAGCCATCACCGGACGGCCTTGCGCAAGCTTTTATTATTGGCGAGGATTTTATTGACGGCGATAAATGCGCGCTGGTTCTGGGCGACAATATTTTTTACGGTCAAGGGCTGACCAAACAACTGCGCGCGGCCGCGTCGCTGGAAACGGGTGCGGAGATATTCGCCTATCAGGTAATGGACCCTGAACGCTACGGCGTTGTTGAATTCGATGATACGGGTGCGGTTGTTTCCATTGAGGAAAAGCCGGCAAAACCGAAGTCGAATTTCGCTGCGACGGGTCTTTATTTTTATGACGAGACGGTGGTGGCGCGCGCCAAGGCGGTGAAGCCGTCCGCCCGTGGAGAGCTGGAAATTACGACGCTCAATAAGATGTACATGCATGATGGCGGGCTGCGCGCGCAAATGCTCGGCCGCGGCTTCGCTTGGCTCGACACAGGCACCCATGAATCGCTTCTTGAAGCGGCGCATTTCGTCCAGACTATTGAAACCCGACAGGGTTTGAAAATTTCCTGCCCTGAAGAAATCGCCTACCGTTCTGGTTTTATTGATCGTGATCAGCTAAGGGCGCTGGCGGAGCCGTTGCGAAAGAACCAATACGGCCAATATCTTCTGCGGCTGGCGGGAGAATAGGGCGACGCGCCTGGCAACACGGCGCAGGGCGTCCAGCCTTTATACAACGTAAATCATCTGGCGCCGCGCAAGCTGGCTTGCGCTGCGGCGAGGGGGGCACTAAGACGGGGCCGTCCGGCGCAAGCCTTGCGCTTATGCGGCTTGTCGGTGCGGCGTTTACGGCATTTCGGGAATGGAAAACGGTATGAAGATCCTAGTGATTGGCGGTGATGGTTTTTGCGGTTGGCCGACGAGCCTTCATTTGTCGAACAACGGCCACGAAGTGATGATCATCGACAACCTCTCACGCCGGAAAATCGACGTGGAGCTGGAAGTTGAGTCATTGACGCCGATCAGCCCGATCTCAAGGCGCCTCGCCGCCTGGAAAGAAGTCAGCGGCAAGGAAATCAGATTCGAGAATTGCGACATCGCGCACAACTATATGCGTCTGCTCTACATCATGGAGAAGTTTGAGCCGGAAGCGATCGTTCACTTTGCGGAGCAGCGCGCCGCGCCCTATTCGATGAAGTCGTCCTGGCATAAGCGCTACACCGTCGACAACAATATCAACGCCACCAGCAATGTTCTCGCCGCCATCGTTGAGTGCGGGCTCGATTCGCACCTGGTCCATCTCGGCACGATGGGTGTTTACGGTTACGGCACGGCCGGGATGAAAATTCCGGAAGGTTATCTGCCGGTTAAAATCGAAACCGATGATGGCCGTGAAATCAAACAGGAAATTCTTTATCCGGCCAATCCCGGGTCGATCTATCACATGACGAAGACGCAGGATCAGCTGCTCTTCGCCTTCTACAACAAGAATGACGGGCTCAAGATCACAGATCTTCATCAGGGGATCGTGTGGGGCACGCAGACGGAAGAAACCCGCAAGGACGAACGCCTGATCAACCGCTTTGATTATGACGGCGACTACGGCACCGTCCTCAACCGTTTCTTGATGCAGTCCGCGGTCGGCTATCCGCTTACCGTTCATGGCACCGGCGGGCAAACGCGCGCCTTCATCCATATTCAGGATACGGTGAAGTGTATTCAACTGGCGATCGAGAACCCGCCGCAGCATGGCGAGCGCGTTCACATCCTCAACCAGATGACGGAAACTCACCGCGTGCGCGATCTCGCCAAGATGATCGCCGACAAGACCGGCGCCACGATCGAAAATGTCGATAACCCCCGCAAGGAAGCGGCGGAAAACGATCTCGATGTTGAAAATCAGCGGCTGCTGGGCCTCGGCCTCGACCCGATTACGCTTGAGGCGGGACTGATGGACGAAGTCACGGAGATCGCGCGCAAATACGCGCATCGTTGTGACAAGACCAAAATCCCTTGCGTCTCCTACTGGACAAGCGACCAGCAGGAAAAGGCTTAGCGTTCACTGCGTTCTATTGGTGGAGCGGGCGTTTGCCTGCGGGGCGCCGACGGGGCGCGTGCTGAGAAATCCGACGCCGCAATGGTGAGCCGGTTTTACCATGCGGCGATCAACAGCGGCGCCTGGGCGCTGGCCGACGCCAATAGCGCACGCCAAGGGCGGGGAATCGCGGATGCGCCGTCCACATCATCAAACGCTTTTTGTAATTTCAGCGCCCGCCGAAAAATCATCACTTTAAAGATCTTTTGGGACAATGGCTTGCTGCTATCGCGGAATGCCTGAGTATTGGCGCCATTGATTATCCATGCTACGAAGTATTGAAATTACGATATACAATTTCAATTAGGTGTCTGTAACATGCGCTTGTTCTTGGTCGGCTGGATAGTCCAATCTCTATTAGTGGCGACAGCATATGGACAACCGCAAA
>JBCBSY010000014.1:0-12494 GCA_039818925.1 Pseudomonadota bacterium
GTTGATTGAACAGATGCGCCGCGGTGTTCCGTTTGCGGTCGTCGCGCAACAGTTTTCCGCCTGCACAACCGCCGCGGTCGGCGGCGACCTTGGCTGGGTGCGCGCAGGCGAGTTGGCGCCTGAACTGGATTCGGCCTTGCGGAACCTGCCGCCGGGGTCCGTCACCAATCCGATCCCTTCTGACGGCGCGTTCATGATTATGGCGGTTCGCGACAAACGCGAAGCGGCCGTCGCCGGTGAGCCAACATTTACGCTCGCCTACGCCGCGGCTGACGAAGCGCTTGGCAACGCCTCAGCGCATGCGGCGCTCGACAGAATTGACACCGCTGAAATTTGCCCGGGGCGTGCGCTGCGCATCGATCTCGGGCAAGGCGTCGGCTACACGCTTCTCGAAAACGTAACGCTGGATCAAATCGACGACCGTTTCCGTCCCTTCATCGAAGACTTAAATCGTGGTGATAAGGCGCCGGTCATTGAAGCGGACGGCGCCTATCACACCGCTTATGTCTGCGACAAAGATGAAGGGCTTGGGCTGCCGTCTCGTGATTCGCTCGAAAACCGGATCTATGCCCGCCAGCTGGAGCGCATCGGCCAGCAATATTTGCGCGATGTGGAACGTGAATCGCTTGTTGATGTGCGCATGCGAAGCCTTCTGCAACCAACCAACGGATAACCTCGATGACGCCGCCCCTTGCCTTGACCATGGGCGAGCCAGGCGGCGTCGGCCCGGATATTACTGTCAGCGCTTGGAAGGCGTTGCGAAGCAAAGGCCCAACATTTTTCGTCATTGCCGATCCTGCGCTCTTTGAGGCAAACGCAATAAACGTCATCGACACGCCAGGCGCCGCAGCACGCACCTTCTCGAATGCACTGCCTGTATTGCCATTATCGCAGACAGTGACTGCAACGCCGGGCGCCGCGACGCCCAAAAACGCCAAAGCGGTTATTGAGAGCATTGAAAAAGCCGTCGCGCTGACGATTGACGGTGACGCGTCGGCAGTCATTACCAATCCGATCCAGAAATCAGCGCTGATTTCAGCCGGATTTGCGTTTCCCGGGCATACCGAGTTTCTTGCTGCGCTGACCAGGCACATCCCCATGCCGGCGTCAAGAACCCGCGGCGCCGTCATGATGCTGGCAGGGCCCGAGTTGAAATCCGTCCCAGTCACGATCCACAAATCGGTGGCGTCGGCCGCGCGCGAACTCACCACCGACCAAATAAAACAAACCACCGTCGTGACGGCAGAGGCGCTGCGTCATGATTTCGGGATCGCGCGCCCGAGACTTGCCATTTCCGGCCTGAACCCGCACGCCGGCGAGGCAGGCGCACTTGGTGAGGAAGACGGCGCGATCATCGCGCCGGCGATCGAGGCGTTGCGGTTGGAAGGCGTTGATGCGTTCGGCCCCCTGCCTGCCGACACAATGTTCCACCCGGAAGCGCGCACGCATTACGACGCAGCAATTTGCATGCTTCATGATCAAGCATTGATTCCCGCCAAAACACTGGCCTTTCATGAGGCTGTAAACGTCACACTGGGCCTGCCGATTATTCGCACGTCACCGGATCATGGGACCGCGCTCGATATTGCCGGAAAAGGCGTCGCACGACCGGACAGTTTGGTCGCGGCAATTCGTCTGGCCGCCGCAATGGCGGAAAGACGAAATTGATGACGCCAGTATTGCCGCCGCTTCGGGAGGTCATCGAGCGCTATGAATTGGGCGCAAAGAAATCACTCGGTCAGCATTTTCTTCTTGATCTTAACATGACGCGCAAGATCGTCCGCGCCGCCAATGTCGGCACAGATGACACCGTGCTGGAAATTGGCCCCGGGCCTGGCGGACTGACGCGCGCACTTCTTGAAACCGGCGCCAGCGTTTTCGCGATTGAGCGCGACCGGCGCTGCATCAAAGCGCTCGAAGACGTATCGGCCGCATTCTCCAATCGCCTGCACGTCATCGAGGCTGACGCGCTTAACGCCGACGATGCGGCAATTGCCGGTGAAAAAGCGCCAGTGAAGATTGTCGCCAACCTGCCCTATAACATTTCGACGGAACTTCTGATCAAATGGTTGAAGGCAGGTCCGGCGCTTTGGTCATCGATGGCGTTGATGTTTCAAAAGGAAGTCGCTGACCGCATTCTTGCAGATCCGGGGTCAAAGATTTTTGGGCGGCTTTCCGTCATTGCCCAAACAGCTTCTAATCCTTCGCGGGCTTTTAACTTGCCGGCGCGCGCCTTCACACCGCCCCCAAAAGTGGATTCGACCGTTGTCCTTTTTGAACAAACTGAAACACCCTTTCCGGCATTAGCCGCGCTTGAAAAAGTAACGCAAGCGGCGTTTTCTCAACGAAGGAAAATGCTCCGGTCATCATTGAAGCCAGTCTTTCAGGAAAAGCTTTCGACAGCGCTGGAGCGCGCCGGCGTGAAAGAGACACAGCGCGCGGAAGACGTAACCGTGCCGCAATTTAAGCAACTCGCTATGGCGTTGGCGCGCGACAGTTAAATACAAAGACGCCCTAAGTGTCTTGCGGCGCTTTAACAATCTGCGTCTGGGTCACGATCGCCGCAAGCTTTCCATCATCGCGAAAGATTTCCGTTTTCCAAACCTGCAAGGTGCGCCCGATATTGACCGGCGTCGTTACAGCTTTTGCTTTTTGCCCGACCGGAATAGGCCGTAAAAAGTTTGTCTTGCTTTCCACGGTCGACGTCATTGCGCCGGCGGGCATATTCATGAACGCGCCGATGCCGCCCATATTGTCCGCCATCGCCATCATGGCGCCGCCGTGCAGCGTCGCAGGGATGGTGCAGTGCTCTGGCGTAACGGTCAGCTCGCCTTCAAGGCGCTGCTTGGTCACCAGCGTCATCTGAATGCCCATCAGCTTTGCAAATGGGGCGTTGTTTTCATTCAACGCTTGAGCGAAGTTTTCTTCGGTCATTTCCAACTCAAAACTAGCCAGTGATCATATGATCTGTATGAGGAATTATATACTCGTAACTACCTATTGAATACGAGCAAGCCTAGCCCGCATGCACCAGAACAGCCACCAGCAGGGCGGTTTCTTCGCCATGATTGACCCACGCATGGTTGGTCGCCCGCTGTATGACAACATCACCTGGCTTCAATGGCGTGGGCTCGCCTTCGTCCAGCAAGAGATCCACATGTCCCTTGACGAGGATAATGACATCAAGGGAATCCGTCTTGTGCATCATCGGGTGGCGCGCCGTATCGACACGGCAATGCGCGGCGCCGACGGCGTTAAAGGCAAATGCGGCGGCCGTGTCCTGTTCTTCGCGCGATTTTGACTTGTCTTCCGGCGCAACCGTGAACCAGCGGACTTTGACTGATCCTGCATTCGGTTCGAGCTTCAAATCGGCGTCCGTGAGAACATCGCTGGCGTCGAGCAGTTGTGCGTGATCCAATTTTGCAGACCAGATTTCAGCAAGCCCTGCTTCCTCAACGGCGATCAGCTTGGCCGCTTCACCGTCGATCAGAATGCGGGAGCGATTGTCAGGGCTGTTGTCGGTAATGATGCGCCGTAGCGATTGCCAGTCCACCTCTTACTCCGCCATCGCAGGGCGAATTCGGTCGATCACATCGCGCGCGTTATAGGCGTCGCCATCGTCGGGCCGCTCGCCCTCGCCCATCAAGACTTCCATACGCACCGTGAAGTAATCGCGTCCGCCGACGGTGCCGAGGTCGCCCCCGACTCCGACGCCAACGCCGCTGCGCCGACCATAGGACCCGCCACCAACGCCGGCGCCGATGCCGACGCCGCCGCGTTGTTCACCCGAAACATCCCGGCCAACGACGCGAAACCAGTCATAGCCATCCTGCAAGGCAAGCTCCCCCGCCCGCCGCAAGGCGTAATCTTCTACGACTTCCGGCGGCATGCCGCCCGACCCGCGATAGGTGATCCGATATCTATCGGCTTCGATCCGGGTGTCTTCATAGCCGAAGCCTTGCGAATCGGCCGCGCCATAGGTCGCCGGACCGACCGCGGCGCAGGCCGCAAGCGAACAAGCTGCGGCAAGGGTCAGAAGATATTTCATGGATGCGCCTCCTGTCTGATCAGAAGGAAACTAGCATTTGTGGCTGCATGGCGCAAAAGCGGCCGTCTGCCTGAAAACGCCTCTTTCCCGCCAGCTCGGCGCCAAGTTCCTTTTTTAGGACGCTTGCCGAAAGGAAGCTCCCCATGCGCACCATCCTAAAAACGACCCCGCCGCCCGATTATGATCTCATTATCGTCGGCGCCTGTTTCGCGGGCCTTGTTGCGGCGCGGACCGCCGCCCATCGCGGCCTTTCGGTCGCGGTCATCGACGCCAAAGCAGAACCGGGCGCACGGGTGCGCTCAACCGGCATCCTCGTCAAAGAAGCGGTTGATGAATGCGATGTGCCGGCCGCTCTCACCCGGAAAATCCCAGGCGTGCGGCTTTATGCGCCCGATGGTCGGCATACGGACCTAACAGCGCCTGGTTATTATTTTCTAGCGACGGATACGCCGGCGGTCATGCGCTGGCTGGCGCGCGAAGCCGCGCGAGCCGGCGCCAATCTGATGTTCGGCGCGCGCTTCACGAATGCTGAGCAGCGCGAAGACCGTATTCACCTGGACGGCCTTGATATCTCCGCACGATATTTGCTCGGCGCCGATGGCGCGCGCTCGCGCGTCGCAGAAGTGTTCGGGCTTGGACGCAATCGCGAATTTCTGATTGGCGTGGAAACCGAGTATGAGCAAAACCCAGCTGTGGATCCGGACTTTCTCCATTGCTTTATCGATACTAGATTGACGCCCGGCTATCTGGGGTGGGTTGTGCCCGGAGCCGGCATGACGCAGGTCGGGCTCGCAACGTCCGACAGCCTGTTGGGCGGCAATCGAAAACCGGACTTCAGCGCGTTTTTGCGCCACATCGATACGCGGTTCGCGTTCTGGAATTGCGAAACCTTACGCAAACGGTCGGGCCCGATCCCGTGCGGCGGATTGGTTTCGCCAATTTCGGGGCATCGCGTTTTGCTGACCGGCGACGCTGCAGGACTCGTCTCGCCCCTGACAGCCGGCGGCATCCGCTTCGCCTTTCAGTACGGTCGGCGGGCGGGCGCCGCGATCGCATCCTACCTCGTTGATGAGGGGCCCGATCCCGGCCTCGTCTTGGCGAAAGAGTATCCAAGCTTTGCGGCAAAGACCTGGATGCGCCGCATATGGTCGCTCGCTCCGCCCAACGCGCTTTTAAACGCAACCCTCTTTACGCCGCCCATGCGCGCGCTCGCAAAGCGCATTTATTTTGACCGAAAGGGTCTACGCTTTTCGCAAACAGCAGAAGCGAAATCTGAATTAAGACTCCGTACACGTGTTCATCTGGTCCGCTGATATCAGTCAAAGCAGAAAAAAATTCGGGTTAGGACCTGCCCCGGCTAGCGGCAAATCCGGCACGCGCGCCCTGGGCGAGCCCCCATCCGACGCCGCGCGTCGCGACTTCAACGAGCGGCGGCGCCTGCTCCAGCGATGACAGGAACAGGAACCAAAAAAGCGCATAGCCGGCGACACAAAGGGCAAGACCGATCAACAAACCGGTCACCATCTGAGGCACATGCCCCAGCTGCGCAACTTTCAGAATCAAGAATGTACCTAAAAACGGCGCGACACCGGTCAGCACGACCAGGATTGCAACCGACTGCGCATAGGCGGGTGAGAACGAAGGGGGCGCAGCCACAAGATATTTATAGGCGGCATAGCCCGCCAGAAAGACCAGATAGCCAAACCACCCCAAACGGCTTTGAGTCATTTCCATCCCCGCTTTGTGTTAGCTCCAGCTGAAGCTAGCCGGGAGGTTTGACATAAGCGAGCCCACAGCGCCGAGACGATGGGTCAAAGCGGTAAGCTGTAGGCT
This sequence comes from Pseudomonadota bacterium, assembly GCA_039818925.1. Lineage (GTDB taxonomy): Bacteria > Pseudomonadota > Alphaproteobacteria > Caulobacterales > Parvularculaceae > Hyphococcus. The sequence continues at coordinate 5,882 of JBCBSY010000014.1, forward strand.
ATGCGCGATCCGGGCCGACGCGCACCACCGCTTTGCCGCTGTTTTCGCCTTTGAAGAGACCGATAAACGCCTCCGGTCCTTTCTCGATCCCTTCGTAGACGGACTCCTGGAATTTGATTTTTCCTTGCGCCAGCAGCGGAGCGACTTCCATGGCGAACTCCATGGTTTTGTCCATGAACTCCGAAACAATAAAACCGCGCGCCATCACGCCCCGCCCGATCAGATTCACCAGGTTTGGCGGGCCGGGCTCAAGCTCCGTGTTGTTATACATGGCAATCATCCCGCACAGCGCTATGCGGCCGCCAAGCGCGATACAGTTCAGCGCCGCTTCAAGGTGCATGCCCCCGACATTTTCGAAATAGCAATTGACGCCGTCCGGCGCCGCGGCGCTAAGCGCTTTTGTCAGCTCAGCCGCGTTCTTATAGTCTTTGTAGTTGAGCGCGACATCGACGCCCGCTTCCTGTTCCAGCCAGTCGCATTTTGCTTTCGAACCTGCTGATCCGATGACGCGGCATCCTTTGATCTTGCCGAGCTGACAAACGAGCGAACCAACAGCGCCCGCCGCGCCAGATACGAATAGGGTTTCACCTTCCTTAGGCTCCAGAATTTGCGTAACGCCCGCCCAGGCCGTCATGCCGGGCATGCCGAGAACGCCAAGATAAGACGAAAGCGGCGCCATGTTGGGATCGACTTTCTGGGTGCGTTCGCCTTTCGATAAATAAAACTCTTTCCAGCCGCCGAGAAAATCGACGACATAATCGCCCGGCGCATATCCGTCGATGTTCGATTCGATGATTTCCGAAACGGCGCCGCCTTCCAACGGCGCATCCAGCGAAAATGGCGGAATGTAGCTTTTGACATCCGGGCGCATGCGCCCACGCATATAGGGGTCGACAGACATCCACACCGTCCGGCAGAGCATCTCCCCTGCGCCGGGAGCAGGCACGTCGATCTCTTTTTCAACGAAGTCGCTACTGCTCGGCAGACCCGCCGGATATTGCTTCAGGAAAATCGCCTTCCCCTTATGTGCGCTCATGATCGGCTCCATTTTTTGGCGGATTCGTCTCTGGCGTGTTTCCGCTCGCGCCCCGCACCCTATGCCAATCCAGCCCGCTCGCAAGAGCGTGATGCAGCGGGCCCAAATCCGCCCTTTCTCTGCCTCATTCTCGCCTTGCCGCATTGATTAACTCATTCTTGACGAAGCGGCAGGGGCCGCATGTGGTTGAGTAGAAACGAAGAATTTCACGCATTCCCCCATGCGAAGGAGACGGATGATGAAGAATATGATTGTGGCTTCCGGCGCAATGATGCTGGCTGTTGCCGGATGCCAGTCAACTGGCGAAGGCGCGCTGACCGGGGCGGCGCTTGGCGCCGCAGGCGGCGCGATCGCCGGCGAGATTTTCGCCGGCAGCCCGGGCAGAGGCGCCGCCTATGGCGCACTCATCGGCGCCGCGCTTGGCGCCTATGAAGGCTGCTCACGGGCTGGCACCTGTTGGGGTCGCGCGCGCGATCACGGTTATCGCCGCTATGATCGCTATTCCGGTCGCTACTATTACGAAGATCCGGAATATGGCGACACCTATTGGGACGACGGCTCATTCCGTGAGTATGGGCGCAACCCGCCACGCCGTCGCGGCTACTAATTCGACGCTTTATTGTTGCGTAAGCAGCGGCCCGTTTCCCTGGAAGCGGGCCGTTGGCTTTTGAAGGGTGCGGCGCGGTGTTACTCAACCGGCTCGCGGCGTTTGCGCTTTCCCATCTGGCTCAGTGCGATCAGCGTCATGGTCGGCACAAACCCGTCGATCTGTCCGGTCGGGTCCGCAAGCTCCCAGAACGCAAACAGCCCCGGCCACCCCCAGAGCGCGACGGCGCAAACGCCCAATACGCCATCGACGACAATCTCCAGACCAGGAATTCGACCTACCGTGAAATCAACAACATCGAGAATGATTGCGATGATCAATTTGCTCATATCCGAATTCATCCGATCGCCTCCCCGGCTGTCGGCTCTTCAATGAAAGCAGCCACGCGGCGAATCGCTGCGCGCGCCTCTGGAAAGCGCCCGACAAAAATCGGCCAGACATGGATCAGGCCAGTTTCACGAATCAGAGTCGCCTCCACGCCCGCTACTCGTAAATGCTCGTGCAGGCGCAGCGAATCATCAAGCAAGACTTCGCTGTCGCTGACAAAAGTCAGGATTGGCGGCAATCCTGAAAGATCTGCGTAAAGCGGTGACGCCAAAGGGGCCTTGGGATCGGCGTCACCAAGATAACGTTTGGCCCCGCCCAGAATATGTTCCTTCTTGAACATCGCGTCGGATTTTTCGTTGGCGTCAAGCGTCACGCCAGTCACAGCGAGGTCAGTCCATGGCGAGAACAGGAACGCGCCCGCTGGCGAAGGCAAACCCCGCGCTTTGATCGATAAAAGCAATGCGAGCGTCAATCCGCCCCCTGCGGAGTCGCCGCCAATCGTAATCTGCGCCGGATCGCAGCCTTCCTCCAGCAACCATTCATAAGCAGTGACTGCATCGTCAACGGCGCCAGGAAACGGATGTTCCGGCGCCAATCGGTAATCAAGCGAAAACACATCCGCCCTGGCTTCAGCGGCGAGCGCGTAGGTGCAAGCGCTATGCGATCGCGGCGAGCCGAAGACATAGCCGCCGCCGTGAAGGAACAAGACCGTCCGCCCAGGGACCGCTGTCTGCGCGCGATGCCATTCACCGCGCACGGGGCCTTCGCTGAGGCGTTCTACATCTATGCCGTTTGGCGGACGTTTCGGCGCCGAGGCGTCGGCGATGCGCCGCAGCTCTTTCGGATCCATCAAATGCAGCGGTTTTGACCGGAACGTCGTCCGCACCAGCCAATTCAACAGGATCGCTCTTAAACTCGCCATGCCGTCTCCCTTGGAAGCGGCAAGTTAAGGGCAATGGCCGTAAGAGAAAAGGCCAGCGCGCCGGGCGAAAAAGTGGAATCCGGTTTTTCGCACCGTCTGGCCGCCACTGAAAAACCAGGATCATCGGCGATCGTGATTAATCGCCAGATGATCTAGGCGGCGCCTATTGCTGATAGCGCAGCCCAAACCCGAAAGTCCGGGTCTCACCCGGGAAAAACCGATCATTGCCAAAAGCGAAATCCGCCCGCTCCGCATAAAGCGCGTCAGTCACATTGCGCACCGACACATAGGCCGCGAGCGCGTTCGTCAACGACGCCTCCGCCCGCAAATGCAAGATATTGTGTCCGCCATAGCGATTGTCATTGGCGGCGTCGGTAAAATACGCCCCCATGGAAACCCACTCCACCTCAACACGCAGCGGCTCCATCGGACGCCACGCAAGCCGCGTATTTGCGATGACGCGCGGCGCAGAATCCACATCATCGCCAAACGTAATATTCTCGCGAACCGTTCCGGGCGTCACAGAAGGGTTGCGGTCAAAACGGTAGGTGTGCTGTGCGTAAGTAACGGCGCTAGAAAGCGTTAGCGTTTCATGCAGCGCAATCGTCACATCCGCTTCCACTCCCACATGGCGGGTCTTGCCGTTCGCGACATTAAACCCGTCCGCATCGCGGAAGAAAAAGTTTTTCTTATCCATAAAAAACCCGGCGAGCTCGACATTGACGCGGCCGCCAAGCCCTGCACGCAATCCCAATTCCACCGCATCAATTTTTTCCGGCCGCGCCTGATTGCCTGTCTGGTTTATTTGCAGGCGGTACAAATCCGTGGTTTGCGGCGGGCGCGCCCCGCGTGCATAACTGACGAACAGGTTGGCTGCATCGCTAAGTTCATGACGCAGGGAAAATTTGGGGCTCGCTGTCACAAATCGATTGGTCTGATCCGGCAGCCGCAAGAACCGCCCGACTACGCCCGTATCGGTCAGATTGTCATAGTCATAAATTGTTCCATCGACCCGGACCGCAGCGCTCGCCGTCGTACGTGAACCGATTTCATATTCGCCCTGAACAAAGCCCGAGGCGTTCACGGCGCGCACTTCATAGTCATAATGCAGGCCTTGCGTGAATGAAAAGATGGTTTCGCGTTCCTGAAACTCGCGGAGCGATCCTTCGCTGTATTCTGCATCGATCCCGGCGATCAGCGATAAGGCGCCCGCCTCATGATAAATCGCGCTCTGTGCGCCAATGCTCCAATGACTGTTTTCTTCGAGCGCGTTGGACGGCAAGAAATGCTGCGGAAACTCCATCTGATTCCAGCGCGCATAAGGCGTGAATTGGAGCTGTGTTGCCTCGCTCACATCAAAAGCAATCGTCGATTGCAAACGGGCCGCTTTCGCGTCGCGATAGGCGAAGGGGAAATCATTGGTCCGTCTCAATTCGCGATCGCGCAGCGTCGCTTCGCCGAAGATAAAACCGGCGGTTTCCTGCTCGAGGTTATGAAACGAAAAAATCGTATCAACACTGACGCCGCCATTGTCAAAGACATGACGCATGGTCAGCTTTTGCTGGTCGAGCCCCGCATCGTCCCGGTAACCCGCTTCGGAAAGCACCGAGGCGCCGGCGTAAAATCCGTGAGCGCCGCTTGTGCCCGAAACAGAGCCGCGCAACTTGAACCGTTCCTGCGTGTCGCCGAACGCCTCGGCGAACAGCGACATCTCTTCAGACGGCGACGGGGTAATGACACTTATCACGCCATGAATTGCGTTCGCGCCATAAAGCGCGCCGGATGGTCCGCGGACAATTTCGATGCGTTCTGCCAACTCGTAATGCGCATCAAACAGACCGTTGATATTCGCAAAACCCGGCGAGCGAATGGGTACGCCGTTTTCCAGATAGAGAAAAGATCCCGCCCCGGCCCCACCGGTCAGAACCGGCGAGCGGATCGACGTCAGGTGCTCAGCGCCCGACCCTCTATGCAAACTCACGCCCGGCGCCCGCGCAAGCGCTTCGGAAATATGGTCCGCACTCACGCCAATCAATTCATTGCGTGACAGGACGCTTACGCTCTGAGGAACATCCTCAATCGCCTGCGCGCGCCGCTCCGCCGTGACGACAATCGTGTCGTCGGCAAAAGCCTGTGCGCCCGTGAAAACACTGGCGGCGCTCAGAAACAGAAGTTTCATTCTACGACTGGCCATTACTCACCCAACACCACCAAATCACCACTCAGAATTCACTCTCAAGTCCAGCCAGTTCCCGAGAAATATTTACGCGCGCCTTTTCGTCGTACCGAGAGAAAAACTCATCTGTAAAGAATAATCGCTCTCTGCCGGGAAACTCTTTTAAGACCCGGCTCCGGCCAACACTGTAGACGGCGTCTTCAAAAATCGAGTATTCACGCCGGACATTCGCCGCATATGCGTCATAGTCAACTCTATTTGCCCCCAGGATCGACATATCGATGTCAAGAAAATACTTACAGTCGCATTCAGAGGCCGGATCATCAAATTGCGGACATTCATGGGCTTTCGTAGCAACAATCATACGCTCCGAGAGCAATGCTATATTCTGATCTATCAGAGGCGCAACTTCCTCGCGAAACAGCTTTGCGCTGTTCTCTTCGTTATCACCCGATGTCACGTCATAAACCGCGTCATGATAATAGATCGCACACAAGACGCTCTGCTTATGTGTAATTTTCGACTCTATGGTTTGGTATTCGGCGACAAGCTGTTCGATGTGATTCCAGGTATGATAAAATCGCCCGCTTTCTTCGTAGCGGGCGCGCAGCCGGGACAACAGGCCTGGTTCGTTTAAAAAGACCTCCGGCGCAGAAATTCGCTTAGCGCTTATAAGGCGCCACCTTCTGGTCGATCGAGCCGAAAATCGACTTCCCGTCCTTGTCTTTCATCTTGATCTCGACGGTATCCCCAAATTTCATGAATGGTGTTTTCGCCGCGCCATCATAAATGGTTTCAATCATCCGGATTTCAGCGATGCAGGAATAGCCGTCGCCGCCTTCGGCTATTGGCTTGCCCGGCCCGCCTTCGAGCTTGTTTGAGACCGTGCCGGAACCGATGATCGTGCCGGCGCAGAGCGGGCGCGATTTCGCCGCGTGAGCAATCAATTGCGGGAAGTTGAAGGTCAAATCTTTCCCGGCATGGGCCTGACCGAAAGGTTCGCCATTATACCGGACCAGCAAGGGAAGGTGCAGCGCGCCGCCGTCCCATGCGTCGCCCAGCGCGTCCGGCGTCACAGCGACAGGGCTGAACGCCGAGGACGGTTTGGACTGGAAAAAACCGAAGCCCTTGGCGAGTTCGGCTGGAATCAAGCCGCGCAATGAGACATCGTTCACCAGCATCACAAGGCGGATATAGTCTTTGGCTTCATCCGGCGTCACGCCCATGGGAACGTCGCCGGTGACAACTGCGATTTCGGCTTCCATGTCAATTCCCCAGCCGTCATCGGTCGGCATCACAATATCGTCGCGAGGCCCAAGGAACGAATCCGATCCGCCCTGATACATCAGCGGGTCGTCGTAAAAACTCTCCGGGACTTCAGCCCCGCGGGCTTTTCTAACAAGCTCCACATGATTGATATAGGCGGATCCATCCGCCCACTGAAAGCTGCGCGGCAGGGGTGAAGCGCATTCGCGCTCATGGAAACGCTCGAAAGGCACGGACCCTGTCTCAAGCCCTTGCGCAAGTTCGCGCAAACCCGGTTCT
>JBCBSY010000015.1:0-12487 GCA_039818925.1 Pseudomonadota bacterium
GAGAAATACCGTGCTGAGGAAGCGAGCCGTTCCAAAAGCGAATTCCTCGCTAATATGAGTCATGAACTCAGAACTCCTCTCAACGCCATCAATGGCTTTTCCGAATTGATGCAGTCCGAACTTTACGGCCCGCTTGGCGATAGTAAGTACAAGGAATATGTCACGGACATCCTGTCAAGCGGGCGGCATTTGCTGGAACTGATCGACGACATCCTCGATATGTCCAAGATCGAGGCTGGCCGACTGACGCTCGAGCCCAAGCGCATGGAAATTGAGAAAATTCTCAATGAGAGTGTGCGCCTCGTCGCCAAGCGTGCCGCCGATGCAGGCGTCAAGCTCACCGCATCTGTCGCCCATGCGCCAGCAGTCTGGGCCGATTCAAGAGCAGTGAAACAAGTCGTCCTCAATCTTCTATCCAATGCGCTGAAATTCACGCCCAGCGGCGGCGAAGTCACACTTACCGCCGAAGCCGATCTCGACGGCGTCACGGTGATCGTCGCGGATTCAGGCAGCGGCATCGACCGGGCGAAACTGGTCAAACTCGGCGCCCCGTTCGAACTCACCGAAAGTCATTTCTCACGCTCCGGTTCCGGATCGGGCATTGGCCTTGCGCTCTCGAAATCGCTGATGGATATGCAGGGCGGCATTCTCGCGCTTGCCTCACAGCCCGGCAAAGGCACCGTCGCCTGCGCCACCTTCCCGCGGCGCAAGGAAGCCAAAGTTCGCCTGCCGCAATTTGTCCGCAAGGAAGCGCATGTCTTGACGGGCCGCGACGCGCAACCGGCACAGATCGTTGCGACTCAGGCGGCAGAGTAAACCTTACCCGCTTATTCTGGCCGGTCGTACATCCGCTCGCGCCGCTCACGCCAGCGGCCGCGCCGGTCATGCCGGCGCTGGCCCGCCGCTTCGATCAGGCGTTTGCGATCTTCCGCGGACAGCTTTTCAAAGGCGTTCATAAAGGCCGTGTTAAATGCATCATGCTGGCGGTTCTGGGCCGCGCGGATCTCCTGAAGCTTGGCGTCGACGGCGGCGGCGTCCCACGCATCCGCGCTCATCAAAACCCCAAGTTCCCGCCGCAACTCCCGCATCTGGCGATGTTCGGCGCGCAGCGACGGCAACTGCTCGCGAAAGGATGCGCGAAACGCCTCGCGGCTTTCCGGCGACAGCACATCCGCATTGCGCATCAGCCGGAACGGATCCTGAAAACCGCCGCGCGGGCCTGGCGCCTCAATAGAGGCAGCTGGTCCTGGATTCGCAATCATGCGGCCGGACAGATGACCGACAGCAAAAACATTTAAGCCGAGAGAGACAACCAGAAGGATGATCAGTCCACGTCCCATTGAACTTCTCCTTCCGCTGCAGGACTCAGCGACCACGCTTCAATATACGCAATAGCCTCCGCCTCCGGCGAAAGCGCGGCGCCTGCGGGCGCTGTCATAACACCGGAAACAAGACCAAGCGCGCCCAGCCCGGCGAGCGCGCCGGCGGGAACAATCCGAGAGACTGAGAAGACTCCACTGAGCCAGTCGAAAACGCCCGCGCCCGGTTTCGGTGCTTCATAAGCAGCAATAATCCGGCGCTGTAAATCCTCCGCCATGCGCGGCGCAGTCGCGGCATTCAAAAAACCGTCGAGCGATTGCGCCTCAGCCAGAATGGCGGCTGCTTCATCCGTGTCGAGAAGGCCCGCAAGCGCCGCGCGCTGCTTATCGGGCCAGCGCGCCGGATCAGCGCCATAGGCGTCGCATATACGCTGCAGCGCCTCATACTGGTCAGTTGATGTGGGCGTTTTCGCCATCGTCCATTTTTCCCATCAAATGCTCGCGCATCGGCGCGAGCTTCGCTTTTAAGGCGCGCCGTCCCCGCGCCAGTAAGGATTCCAGCGCCTCCACGCTGACATTCATGATCTTCGCCGCTTCAATATTGGAAAGCTCCTGGAAATGACACAAGGTCAGGGCCATGCGTTGCCGTTCCGGCAGCGCGGCCAACGCCTCATCAATCGCAAACCGGCGTTCTTGAGCAAACACTGTCTGATCCTGGCGGTCTGCGCTGTCAGCGCGTTCCGGCGCAGCGTTTTCAGGCGCCTCGCGCTTTGACTTGCGCAATTGATCGAGACAAATGTTCATCGCCACACGATAGAGCCAGCTCTCAAACTTTGCGCCTCGCGGTTTCCATCGCGACGCATGCCGCCACAGCCGCAAAAAAGTCTCCTGCACGGCATCTTCGGCGGCGTGTTTTGATCCCAGCATCCTGTATGAGGCGGCGTAAATCATCCGCGTGTGCCTTTCCACAAGCAGCGCCGCGGCGGCTTTGTCGCCGCGCCCCGCGCGCCTGACCAGCGCTTCATCACTATCTGCATCCTGTTCCGACAAAACGCTGGCCGATCAAGTTTGGGCCCGGCCCCGCACGCCCCCAGATCGCACGAGACCGGAATTCTGATGATAGCTAACCCCGATCCTTGCCACGACGGTGATGACGGCCGCGATTTCGACGCTGCTCATCTTCACTCAGGACACCGTTGCCGTCTTTATCCATTCGATCAAACCGTTCCTGAGCAGCGTTCAGGAATTCTGTGCGGTCAACAACACCATCATCATTTTTGTCAGGGTTCATCTGCGCGCGGCGTTCAGCGCGCCGGGCCTGATGATACGCTTTCATCTCGTCTTTTGAGATCGCGCCGTTGCCGTCCGTATCTGCGGCTGCCAGGAACTCAGCCTGTCGGGCCGACATTTCAGCCGCCGAAATCTCACCATCGCCATTGGCGTCTGCGCTTTCCCAGCGCTGGCCGGGGCCCTGGGCCGCGAACCCGCTTGCGGTAATCAGGGTGACGCCGGCCGCCGCCAAGGCTCCAATCATTATCTTTTTCATTTTCATCCTCTGCTCATTTCGCCTTCCAGCATTCATGAAACGGCTCAGCGGCGAAAATCCGTCGTGCGCGGGCTCTTTTGTCCCTGAACACCCGCAAAGACACGCGCGAGTGCGCTCTCCGCGGTTTCAAACCGCCGCGCCGCCACCCTTGTGTCGGCCGGGGATGAGGCGGAAATTTCATAAATATTTCCGCGACTTGAGCCATCGACATCCGCGAAGGCAATAACCCGTTTGCGCGCTGGCGACCAGGCGCAGCTGGTGATGCGGCCGATGGCCTTGTCATCGCAAAAAACAGCAGCGCCCGGTGAGGATTGTTCGGCGTCAATGGAAAAGGACACCAGCCGGCGGCGCGGCAGGCCGGCAAGGCGGCGCAGCGCCCGGCGCCCGTTGAACCAGCCGCGGTCCAGCGGCGCGAGATGCGCCAGGCCCAATTCCTCGGGCGTGCGCGCCTGCGCGCCGCCACTTGCAGCGGGGGCAAAATCAAGGCCCGGTCGCGGCGCTCCGGCCTCCAGCCGCAAGACTTCAAGGGCGTCAAGGCCGATTGGGCGACCGGCGCCCTGACGCATAATCCGTTCCCAGATGGTTAGCGATTCGTCTTTTGGGAAAATCAGCTCAACACCCGGCATGGCCCCGAACTGTATCGGGCGCGCCGCCGTTTCAACGCCGCGCAAAACCTCGGACGCCGCCATGGTTTCGCTCACCGATTTCAACCCCGCCGCCGCCAGCACGTCTGCAGTCTGCGGCCCGAAGACGCCAAGCGCAGCGACCTGATCAGAAATATCATCCGCCGCCACCGACAACCCCCGCGCAGCAAGCGCGATATGCCGCGCATGCGGCGACGGCAGCGTCAAAAGGAAAAGCTCATCGGAAAGCCGCGATACTTCCGCAAGATCGAGCACGAAACCGCGATCATCGAGCATCAGCCCGCGCGCGCTTTCACCGGTTTGCAGACTAACTGCGGGCGCCGTCGTTAAGCGCCCCAAGAACTCCGCAGCATTTTTTCCGCGCACCGTGTAACGCGCCAGCGGACCAAGGTCAGCCAGCACCGCCGCATTCTTCGCCGTATCGTATTCCTGCATGACAGATGTATAAACGCGCGCCGCCGTCCAACCATTGACGCAGGTCCACAGATTGGCTTCGCTGACCGATGCGACAGCGGCGAAAAGCGGTGTCGGGCGGGGCGCGTCCGCAAAAAAATCTTCAGCGGGAAAGATCATGGCGCTCCTCGCTTAAATGCGCGCAACGCCGCCTTCGCTGCGGCACGCCCCGCAGCACAGGAGAGGCCTGGCCCGATCTGCGCCTCTGGCCCGCAAAAGAAGAGGCCATTGATCTCGCCAGCCGAGGTTGCGGCCGACGCGAGGGCCCATTGCTTTAAAACATTTGGTTTCGCGGCGTAAGCGCCAATACCGCTCTTCAAAGCGACCGCTTCATCGGAGACCAGCCACAAATCGTCCGCTTCAATCCGACCGGAAAAGCCGGCGGCGAACATCTCAATGGAGTCGAAAACTGCAGACCGGATCTGTTCGCGGCGTTTTGCGTCCGGCGCTTCATCGGCTGGCAGCGGATGGGCCATCACCGACATCACCTGACGCTTGTCAAGCGACGCGCCTTCGTCAAGCACGGTCGGAAAAATCGCCTCGACAATCACTCGCTGCGGCACGCGGCCGGCGCGCGCATCGATGAAAGCCGCTGTGATCGCCTCCAGCGGCGGGGCGTAGAGGAGACGGCGCATCATGTTGTTTTGTGTTGCTTCGTCCTGCGCAACGCCTTTCAGGATAATCTGCATGCGCGCCGTTGCTATCTCCGGACGCGCGCTAGCGAGTGCGCGCTGCAGACCGATGTCAATCCCGGCGGGACCGATCATGTCGAAAAATACCTGCTGCGCATCGAGCGCGGCGACAACAATCGGCGCACGAATTTGCCCGCCATCTTCAAGCGCGACACCGGCCACTCGGTCGCCTTCGATCAGAATGGATTTTACCGGCGCGCCAGCGCGCACATCAACTTTTGCTGCTTGCGCAGCACGCCGCAACGCCGTCACCACCGCAGTGGCGCCGCCTTTTGGATAGGCGGCCGCCCCCTGCAGCCCCGCCGCCTCCCCTGCATAGCGGCGGATCAGCGACATGAAACTGAACGGCTCATTAGGCGGCGCCGCGCTTCGAAATGCCGTTTCCGCCAACAGCAGCGTACAAAGCTGTGGGTCTTCGAACCGCGCGCGCAGGATGTCTTCGGCAGACGCCGCCAGGAAATAACGGATGCGCGACATCAATTCCGGCGACGCCTGGCCCAGCGCTTTTTCCAGCGTGCGCTGCGGTTGCGGATCGCCGCCCGGATAGACGCCGGGCACAAAAGCGGGTCGCAGGAAAGACGCCGTCTCAAGCACTTCACTCATGAATGCTTCTAGCGCCTCGCGATCATCATCATCTTCCAGCGATGTATAGGCGGCGTATGACAAATCACCGTCGAACCGCAATGTCTCGCCCCGTTCAAAAAAGTATGTCGTATCAAGGCGCCGTGCAGCGAATTCCAATCCGTGACGATAAAGATCCAGATCTGCAATGACATCGGGATCGAGGACCGTGATCAGATGTTCCCCGTCGATACCCTCAACACCTGGCGCGATCTCGCGCGCGGCAACCCGTCCGCCAATCTCCGGGCCCGCTCCGGCCAGCACGGTGCGCAATCCGGCCCGGCCAAGATAAGCCGCCGCCGCAAGACTGTCGACGCCAGCACCAATTACAATTGCATCGATTCCGCCTTCGATGCGGTGCGCGCTGGCGCCTTCCAGTGAGATATTGGCTGCTTCATTCGCCACGCGCCATCACCTCATCGATGAGCTTTACTGCAGCGCTGATCGCATCGTGACGCCGCGGCTGGATCATCACCCGGTCGCAACCATCAAACGGAGACGCGCCATAAGGCGGGGCCACAACCTCGGTTTCCATTCGGCGGATCAGGGACGCAAATCCCGGCATTCGGCTCGATAGACGTTCTTTGATTATGGAACTCACTGCCTGACGGTCCTGCCCCGTCCAACCGCGCCATTCACCATCCTCATGAAACGCCGCAGGCAGATAGGTTGAGCGCGCCAACAACTCTCCATTGGGCGCGAACTCAAACTCAACCGGCAATCGGTCAAACAAGCGCCCTTGTATCGCTGCATCACGCGCATCCTGCAAATCGGCTGCATGATCGATGATTTGAAAAATCGCCTTGCGATCGCCCGCAGGCGGCTCGGCGCCCTCCGCCAATCGGAAGCGTACGCGAAACTGGGCGCGACCTGCATTGCCAAGACCGCCGCGGGCGCCGTCGCCATGTCCCTTCGCCGCGCCCGCTGCAAGCGCCGCATCCGGCGTTGCGAATAGTATGTGCGATGCTTTGATTTTTTCTTCACCGCTAAATTCAACAACTGCGACTTTTGCATTCTGTACAACAGCGCTGATCACCTTCGGTGGCGCAAAGTCAACACCGGCATCCTGACAAACGCACTCCAGCACAGCACGCAAGGAGGGGCCGTCTTTCGGCGTGCGGTAACGCCAGGCGTCCGGATCAAGGAGTTCGGCCAGCGCAGACGCTGAGCCGGTTTCTGTGTCCCCGAGCCCTGACACGGAAAGCGCGTGCGCGGCCACATGTGTTTTTAACCGCCCCTCTTCAAAATAGTCCTCAAGCATGGCGCGCGAAGAACCGTGAAACCGCGCCGCCTTATCAAGCGCAACGGGATCGCCAAGCATCGCCGCGAGGCTCTTCCCGTTTGCCTTTTTGCCTTTCGCAACAGCCTCAGTAATAAACCCATCATCGGCAAGGCCAGTCATGTCCGCGGCAAAGTCGCGCCAGAGAAGGTGATCGTTAATCCCGTCAGCTGCAAGCGTATCAGCGGTTTCACGCACGCCTCGAAGCGTAGTCATCGGCGGCGCATCCGCGAACAGCGTGATGCGTGCGCTGACTGGCTCTACCGTAAGATCGTAATCCTGAAGCTCTAGCCGGCGCCAGACAAAATTCGGGATGGTTGGCGACGCTGCGGGCGAGCGTTTTTTGCGCTCCACCGGACGCGAAAGCGCAACCCGCGCGCCCGCTTTGACCGCAGCAGCCGCCGCCGCCAGGCTCGCCTCGTCGCCGCCGATTATCAGAAAGTCGAACTGACCGTTCATAAAGTTACGCCGGGCCGCCCTACAATGAGATATTCAGGCGACGATCGCCCACAATCGATGCAAAACAAGACGCCGTCTTCTCCTGATGACGAAGCAATTTTTGTTCCGCATTCGCAATCATCTCTTCTCCGCATACGGACGCCATTCTGACGCACAAAGCCTCCCCAGCTTTTTCCGGCGAAAAGACGCCGCCGGTCGCCGCCCGGCTGGCCTGCAGCACCGCCTCAAACAAGGCATGGGCCCGCGACAAAACATCAGCGTCATTTTGCGCCAGTTCGCCGTTTTTCGCAAACCAGTCAAGGCTCCCGGCGACATCGCGGGGCGCGGTCGCAGCCCCCTCTCCTGCTGTCAGTCGCAGGTACTGACAGATAAATGCAATATCCGTCAGCCCGCCAATGATGTTTTTCACATCCCAAACCCCGGCGCCCGGTTTTGCGCGATCCAAGCGTCCCCGCATCGCCGCCACATCCGCCGCCACGGCAGACGCCTGACGCGGTTGGGACAAGATGAGCGAAACCTCCGCTGAAATTTTCTCAAACAGCGGCCCACGCTCGCCAATGGCGCGCGCCTTGACAAGCGCCATCGCTTCCCAGGTCCACGCCTCCTGGCGATAGTACCGCTGAAACGCCGTGTAACTGACCGCGGCCGGTCCGGCCTTGCCGGAGGGGCGCAATTGCATGTCGACTTCATAAAGACCGCCCTCCTGCGTCGCAGCGGACAATGCCGTCACCGAACGGCGCACAAGACGAGTAAAATAATCGACAGCGCCCAATGGCCGCGACCCGTCTGAAACAGCGTCGGCGCCCGCCTCATAGATAAACATGAGATCGATGTCAGATATCGCAGTCATTTCACCGGCGCCCAGCCGGCCAAGGCCGATCGTCACTAGCTCTCCGTCGATACGGCCATGCTGTTTTTCCATTTCCCGGCGGGCATGCGCCACAAGAACCGAGATAGCGGCGTCTGCGATCGCCGTGAAATGCGCAGCCGCTTCCTGGTGCGGTAGCTGTCCGACGGCCAGTTGCGCCGTAATCTGAAATTTCTGTTCGCCCGCCCAGCGGCGCACCGCATTCAGCGCGTCCTCATAGCCGAAAGCAGCGCCCGCAACTTTCTTACAGTCCTTGACGTAAGACTGACGGGGCGGCGGCGCAACGGACCACCGATTGTCAAGCAGCCGTTCAACCAGGTTGAGCCGTTTGGAGAATTCACGCCCAAGATAAGGCGAAATGGTCATGATCCGTATCAGAGCGTCGAAAATTTCAAGGTTGTTAAGGAGCAGTGAAAAAACCTGCACGCCGGCCGGCAGGCGCGCCAGGAACTCTTCAAAAGCAAAAAAGGCGTCATCCGGATCGCTGGCCTTTGAAAGCGCCTCCAACAGGTGCGGAATGAGCTTTGTCAACAGCGCGCGCGAGCGCTCGGCGCGCGTCGCACGCAATGCGCCCTTGTGCCAGCGCATGATTGCTTGCGAAACATCCAGCCCACGCTGAAAGCCGAGTCGCGCCAGCGTATCAAGCGTCGCCGGATGCGGCTCAACGCCGGTGAAGACAAGCGCGCCGAGCCGAGATTCCGGGTCGTCTTCGATCTGGAAAAGGCTGTCGTAAATTTCTCCGACGTCGCGAAAGGTCTGCAGCAAGTTTTGCCGAAAGGACGCGCTATCCTCTGACCCGGAGAAAAGCGCGAGGCGTTCAATTTCTAAAGCGTCCGTTGGAATTCGGTGAGTCTGTTCGTCGTTCACCATCTGAAGCCGGTGCTCAACGTGACGCAAATAACGGTAAGCTGCCGACAAACGCTGGCGTTCATCCTCTGTCATGGCGCCGGCTTTCGTCAATACGCGAAGCGCGTCGAGCGTGCCGCGCACACGCAAGGCGGCGTTCTTACCACCTAGAATCAATTGCTGGGTCTGGGCGTAAAACTCGATTTCGCGAATGCCGCCGCGGCCCAGTTTCAAATCATGGCCTTCGAACGCAATGTCACTGCCGCCCTTGGCGCTATGCATCTGGCGTTTGACCGCATGCACATCTTCGATTGCCGCAAAGTCGAGAAACTTTCGCCAGATGAAAGGCCGCAGGGTTTGCAGAAAGTTCTCGCCCAGCGCCATGTCCCCGGCGCAAGGACGCGCCTTGATAAACGCCATACGCTCCCAGTTCTGGCCGAACGCTTCGTAATAGGATTCCGCCGCGCTCGCCGATACGGCCGGCGCTGTCACGCCCGGATCTGGCCGGAGCCTTAGATCTGTGCGAAAAACGTAGCCTTGCGCCGTCTGATTATGAAGAAGTCTGACTAGATCGCGCGTCACCGCAACGGCGTATTTCTGTCCATTTTGAGGGTCGTCGCATTTCATTCGTGCACGATCAAAGAGCACGACGAGATCGACGTCGCTCGAATAATTCAGCTCAAACGCGCCATGCTTCCCCATGGCGAGAATGACAAGACCCGCAGCGCTCTCCAGAGGCGAACGGGCGACCGCGGCTTTCAGGGCAGCCTTGATCACTGCGTCCGCGAAGCGCGACAATGCGTGGGTCGCGGTCATCACTTCCCAAACGCCGGCAAGATCCGCCAACGCAATCAGGAGCGCCGCATCCTGCTTTGCCTCCCGCAAGACGCGCATCTGGTTGGCTTCGTCCGTGTGTTCCGGCGCCGTTTCTGCGCGTGCGATAATGGCGCGCAGGCTCTCTTCCGGCGGCGCGTCAAAAAAGGATTGCAGTTTGTCTTTTCGGGCCGTCGCAAGCCGCCGCAAATAGGGTGAGCCGCCGGCGGCAGCCTTTAACAGCGTTTGCGCCCTTGCCGACATATCGGAAATCGCATCGCCAGATTGCTCGATCAAATATGATGCCGCCTCGCCGTCAAAAACCGGCGGGATATCCTTGATACTGTCAGCGAGGCTTTTTGACCCGGTCATGATCTCCAAATTGACATCGGCGCCAAGATAAAATCCAGCAAAAAGAACCGCCGCCGGAGATGTCTCCGGCGGCGGCGCCAGTCGGACCGTTGGGCGCGCTTTAGCAGCCTGCGGCGCCTTTCAATGTCGATGACGGACGGAAGCGCAACGATTTCGATGCTTTGATTTTGATTTCCTCACCCGTGCGTGGATTGCGCCCTTTGCGCGCCGCGCGTTTGGAAATGGTGAAGGTCCCGAATGTGCCAATGGTGTATTTCCCGTCTTTCTTGGCGCGCTTCAGGCCCTTTTCGATTTCGCCGAAAACCAGCTCGACCACGCGCTTTGCTTCCGCGTTGGTCATGTCGCCCGCTTCGGCGACGTTTGCGATAAATTCCGCTTTGCTCATGAGTTCCCTCCTTTGCGCGGGCGTCATGTTCAAAAGGGCCCGCCTTGAGATCAGTGAAAACAAGAAAAGAGACCTGATTTCCCGTACACGGCAAGGGCAGGATTTCAAAAACCCCTGCAAAATACTGACAATCTTGCATTTTGTGATTCGTTATCACCGATTCGAAACGAAGCGGCGGGCTAATCCGCCGCCGCGAAGGTCATGATGATGCGCAAACCGCATCCGCCCCCGCCCGCATGCTGTAGTCCGTCTTTCAATTCCAGGGTCGCGCTGTGAGCGCGGGCGATTGCGGAAACAAGGGACAAGCCAAGCCCGCTGCCCGGCGTTGACCGGCTGGCCTCCAGCCGCACAAAGCGCTCGAAGATGCGTTCCCGATCCGACGCCGCAACGCCCGGCCCGTCATCAGCAACCGACAGCACCGCGCCGCCGCTTTTTGACGGTTCGACTTTCAGCTCAATTCGCGTGCCGCCTTCTGCATATTTCAGTGCGTTATCGAGAAAGTTCGCTACAGCCTGCGAGACCAGCTCCCGCGATCCCTTCACCGGCGGCGTCGGCGCAGTGATCAGCGCGAACTCAAAACCGGCGTCCTGCGCCGCGGGTTCATAGAGTTCCGCCATCTCCTCGGCGATCGCGACGATATCGATGGTCTCCATCACGCCGGCGCCCTCACCGGATTGAATGCGCGCAATTGACAAAAGCGCATTGAACGTCGCCAGCACTTTTTCTGAATCGTCAATTGTTGCTCGTAAGGCGGCGTCCTTGGCTTTGTCATCACCCTCAAGCGCCGTGTTGAGGCGATTGCGGATACGAGTCAGCGGCGAGCGAAGGTCATGCGCAATGTTGTCACTCACCTCGCGCATTCCCGCCATCAAACGCTCAATCTGATCGAGCATGGCGTTCAGATTGGCGCCGAGATCATCAAGCTCGTCTCCGGCGCCGGTCGTCGGAATGCGCTGGGAAAGATCACCGCGGCGGATCGCGCGAGCGGTCTTGCTAACAACTTCCACCCGCCGCAAAAGCGAGCGGGAGAAAATGAGCCCGATCACCACGCCCAACGCAATGGTGACAAGCGCCGCCCGAGTGACAACACTACGCGACCGCTCTCGCAGGAACTCCCGGCTCGCCACATCGCGTGCGACAACCACGAGAAAGGATTGCTCCGCCTCCGGCGACGCGCGAAAGCGCATCATCTTGCCCCGCGCCTCGCGTTGTTGAATGCCAACCTCGCGGCCCGCCGCATCAACGAGCGGTTTTTCGAACTTGAAATTAAAAAAATCACCTTCGGCGGTCAGCGCCTCTGGCGGGAGTGCGGTCAGGTTGCCAGCCAGCACTGCGCCGGACGGCGCGCCGATAAGCATATAAATCGCGTCATCCGACCAGGCCGTACGCTGGCGGATGACCCGCGTCAGCATGCCGGAACCGCTGGTTGAAAAAAGATCGGCCAAGACGCCGATCTCGCTGTCAATCACCGTGTCGGTTTGTTTCGCCGCCTCGCCAAATGTCGCGCTGTAGAGATAAGCGCCCAAGAGCCCCACGGCGCTGGCGAAAAGCACGACATAAATCAGCGTGAAACGAAATGATGTCGTGCGCAGGATGCGAAGCATGAAGGCCCTATTCGGCGTCGGAGAGCCTGTATCCCGCGCCGCGAATGGTTTTCAGCAATGGTTTATCGAAGTCCTTATCAATTTTTGCGCGCAAACGCGAGATATGAACGTCAATAACATTCGTCTGCGGATCGAAATGATACTCCCAGACATTTTCAAGCAGCATCGTGCGCGTCACCACCTGACCGGCATGGCGCATGAGATATTCAAGCAAACGAAATTCGCGTGGCTGCAGATCGATCTTGCGCTCGGCCCGACGCACAGTGCGGGTCAGGACGTCAAGCTCCAGGTCACCGACCTGAAAGCGAGTCGTCACATCCGCGGGCGTCGTCCGGCGCCGCCCCAGGGCCTCGATCCGCGCCAAGAGCTCCGAAAAGGCGTAGGGTTTGACGAGATAGTCATCGCCGCCAGCTTTAAGCCCGGAAACGCGGTCATCGACCTCGCCAAGCGCCGACAAAAACAGCGCCGGCGTTTCATCGCCATCACCACGGCGGCTGGACAAAAGCGACAGGCCGTCCATTTTCGGCAGCATCCGGTCAATGACAAAAGCGTCATAACCACCGGATGTCGCCATGTTGAGACCGGA
>JBCBSY010000016.1:0-12276 GCA_039818925.1 Pseudomonadota bacterium
ATGCGCGGCGAACAAATGCAAGGTTTATTTCAGATCAAGCGCGTAACCGGCGGACCGCACCGTGCGGATCGCGTCTCCCTGTTTGTGTTTGTTAAGCGCCTTGCGCAGCCGTCCGATATGCACATCAACGGTGCGCACCTCGACAAAAACGTCTGATCCCCAAACGGCGTTCAACAATTGTTCGCGCGAGAAAACCCGGCCTGGATGCTGCATTAAATGATCCAGCAGGCGAAATTCCGTGGGGCCGAGGTGGATTTCCTTGCCGCCGCGCATCACCTTGTGAGAAACGCGGTCCATACTGATGTCGCCCTGCTCGACAACATCATCGGCGAGCCCCGGTCGAATGCGCCGCAGGATGGCTTTCAGCCGGGCGATCAGTTCAGCGGTGGAAAATGGCTTGGTGAGGTAATCGTCCGCGCCAGTTTCAAGCCCGCGAATTCGGTCGGCTTCTTCTGACCGCGCCGTCAACATGATGATCGGAATGTTGCGGGTTTCCGACTTGGAGCGAAGGCGCCGGCAAACCTCAATCCCGGAGACTTTCGGCAGCATCCAGTCGAGAATGATGATGTCGGGCCCGAATTCCTCGACCTTCAACAGGCCTTCTTCGCCATCGGTGGCGAGGGACACCTCGAATTTCTCTTTCGCCAGATTGTATTCCAAAATGGTGGAAAGGGCGTCTTCATCCTCGACGATCAAAACCTTGGTCTCAGGCATGATTTGCGTCCGTTATCTACCCGCTGTCCCGGATTGCTTAGGCGGGGAGACCACCGTTGTCGAGGTCTTGTCGCCTTTCGGACGCGGATCAATGATGCGCGTGCCCGTCAGCAGGAAATGCAGCGCTTCGGCAATGTTGGTGGCGTGGTCGCCAACCCGTTCGAAATTCTTCGCGGTAAAGACAAGGTGCGTACACGCGTTCACCGTCGCTGGATCCCGCATCATCGCCACCAGAATTTCTTCAAACACCGAATTATACAGTTCGTCGAGATCGTCATCGCCATCCCAGACCGCCATGGCGGCGGTGAGGTTGCGCCCGGCATAGGCGTTCAAAATGTCGGAAAACTGGCGCAGGCTGGCGCGGCCCATGCGGGCGACGCCTGAGGTCGGTTTGGCCGGCGCTTCAAGGCTGACAACCAGCGTTCGCTTGGCGACGTTTTTCGCAAGATCGCCGACACGCTCCAGCTCTCCTGCAAGTTTTGAGATCGTCATGACTTCGCGCAAAGCGTCTTCCGGCAGCGGACCCGCCTGAAGCAGCTCCATGACCTTGCCTTCAATTTCGTGATCCAGCGCGTCGATGCGCGCATCCGCCGTTATGATCCGTTCTGCTGTTTCGAGATCCCGGCGCTCAAATGCAGAAACGACCCCGGCCAGCTGGCTTTCAACCTGTCCAGCCATGCGCGATAGCGCGGTCTCGAGATCGAGACGGGCCTGATAGGAGGATTGCGGCGCTTGGGTCGCCATAGCCGGTCAACTTTCTGTCCATGCAGCGGAAAGGAGCGCCTACATGACGGTTTTTTATGACATATTCTTGTCAGGGCCGAAGATAAGGCGCAATTAATGCGCTGCGCGTCAAGTTATTTTTCCACGCCGCTTCAGGCGGCGCTGAAATAACAGGTGAAGGCCACGCCCCCGGCGAGCTGGCTCTCAATCTGAAATCCGCCTTTGTGGCGGTTCATGATGTGTTTGACGATGGCGAGCCCGAGCCCGGTGCCGCCGCTTTTGCGGCTGCGTTCCACATTGACCCGGTAAAACCGCTCGGTCAGGCGCGGCAGGTCGGCGCGCTCAATGCCGGGACCGAAATCACGGACCTGCACATAAACAATATCGCCCTCGCGAACGCCCAATCGCGCGGCAACCTGCGCTGCGCTATCCCCAGCGCGGTGCGCCGGCGCGCCTTCCGCAAAAGAGGACGGCGCCGCGCCCCGGCCAACATTGATTTTCACCATAGCCGGTTCGCCGCCATACTTTATGGCGTTGTCGATGAGATTCTGGATCGCCTGAAACACTTCATCTCGTTCGGCGCGTATCGTCGCCTCGGCGCCGTCTTGCTTTGTGAAGTCGGCGATGGCGCCGCCGGATTCAAAAATCGGCGACATGCTTTCGATTACGTCTTCGGCGATCTCGGCGAGATCAACCTGTTCGCGCGGCGGAACATGCTCGTTAAGTTCGATGCGCGACAACGACATCAAATCAGCAACAAGCCGCTGCATGCGTTCGGCCTGCGACTGCATGGTCGATAGAAATTTCTCCCGCGCCTTTGGGTCGTCCTTTGCATGACCGCGCAGCGTTTCGATGAAACCCAGCAGCGAGGCCAGCGGCGTGCGCAGTTCGTGGCTGGCGCTGGCGATGAAATCTGCGCGCATTTGCTCAACCCGGCGCTCGCTTGTCAGATCACGGATAAAAACCAGTGTTCGTGGTTTAGCCGGTGTGGCGTGGTCGCCTGCATCGATCGGCGTAATATAGGCGCGGCAGGAGCGTTCAACGCCGGTTGTGGTGGTGAACTCGACGGACTGTGGCTCGTGTGTCGCCAAGACATTTTCCGCCGCCTCAAAAACGCTTGGCGCGCGCAGCACCGCTGCGAAATGGCGCCCTGCGATTTCAGTCAGCCCGACAAGCTCGAGCGCCGCAGGGTTTGCGTGTTCGATGAGGCCGTTTGCATCGAGAATGAACAAGGGTTCAGGCAGGGCTTGGGCGACCCCTTGCGCCATGCGCAGGCGCGCAAGCTCCGCTTCCTGGGCGTTGATTTCCGTCTCGACGATGCGTTGCACCGGCGCCGCCCACACCCGCCCGGAAGAAAAACGATAGCGCACGGTCAACGCCGCCATAAAGGCAAGCCAGACCAAGCCAACGAGACGCCAGTCCGCGACTTGCGCAAACAAGAGCCCGACGCAAACCCCAGCGCTGATGCCCGCCGCCCAAAGAAAGTCCCGCGTGCGCACACGCGCGGCCGTGTTTCGGATGAGACTGGCGAGATCTTCCTGCATAGAACCGCTGCTTACCGGTCTAGCGCGCCATCGGCAATGGCTTGGCGTCCGGCTTTTTCCGCTCCGGTCCAGACATGGGCCTTGCCTTCAAGAACAAAAGGCGGCAACTGAAATCATTGCTAAACGCGTCGTTTGCGTAGCGTTTCAGCTCCCGCATTTTCATTACCCCCAATTTGTACGCCAGCGTCCGGCTGTGATTTGAAATATTGCGGTTCATTTCAGCTTCGATGTTGTTCAGCAAAGGCGCTGTATACTTGTCCAGATAATCCAAGGCCCATTGTTTGGATTAACTATTCGCATGCCGGATCTTGCCGGCAACCAGTCGGCAGAAGCGCCGCATCTTGCAGGAACGCCGTCCAAAGTTTGCGTGCGGATCTTTGTGAAACTTGTGTCGAGACCCAAGCTTTCTGCGCAAGGTACCGCGATGCTTCCTTAGCGCGACCGCATGGTGGCGAAAACAGCGCCGCCGATAAATCCGGCGATACATTGCAGGGTGAGGCCAAGTGCGTCCCGTGCGCCGCCGATAATACCGGCCCCGCCGCCGAGCTGCTGTTCAATCAGTAAAATCATGCCCAGCATCGCCGCCGCGCCTGCTGTTGGATAGGCGATCGGCGCGAGCGGTTGCAGCAGCCGCTTGACGAAAAAGGCGACCCCAAAGCCGACAACAAGCGCGATAGCGATCATGGCGCCGTAAATCCACAATCCGGTAAGGTTTTGAATCAGCGTCGAGAATTGCTGGGAAGGCAAATAAACAGCGCCGATTGCGGCCTGTTTGGCGATCACTTGCTGGGTGTAAAACGCCGTCGCCACGACATAGGTCGCCGCCGTGGACAAGAGATAAGCAATGATTGTCCTGACCATCCTGAACTCGCCCTTTTTACAAAAAACACGCGAAAAGCCCGCTGGTGTTCGATCTCGCCGGCGCTCATATTGACGCCGAACGCCTGCTCCGCCTACCCATGGCGGGAGAATTCTTGCCGCAAATGAAAGGCCGCCCCCATGATGAAGACGTCTCGTTTCCTTGTGATGACTTGCTGCGCTGCATTAATCGCTGCCTGCGCTGACAGCGGCGATGCTGCGTCCGCGCCCAAAGGCGGCGGCGATCCCGCGTTGCAGGAAACTCTGGCCGATCCAGCGCCCGCGGGCGAAACCGACTTGAGCGTGGAAGTTCTCGCCGGTGGACTGGTCAACCCTTGGGCGATCACCTTCCTGCCCGATGGAACGATGCTTGTTTCCGAGCGTCCGGGCCGATTGCGCATTGTGCGCGACGGGGCGCTTGCGCCGGAACCAGTAGCGGGCGTGCCTGAAGTTCTCGCCTGGAATCAGGGCGGTCTGTTCGATACGCTGCCGCATCCGAATTTCTCTGAGAACAACATTCTCTATCTCGTCTATGCACATGGTACCCGCGAGGATAATGCGACACGGGTGGCGCGGGCGACGTTCGACGGCGCCGCGCTCAGCAATCTTGAAGTACTCTACGACGCCAAGCCCGGCAAAGACACCGGCCACCATTTTGGCGGACGCATGGACTGGGGCGGCGACGGCAAACTCTATGTGACCATCGGCGAAGGCTCTAGATACAAAGAAAAATCACAGGACATGACCTCGAGCTTCGGTTCCGTCATCCGCCTTAATGAGGACGGAACCATTCCGGATGACAACCCGGTCTTCGGCGATGGGGAACGTCCTGAACTCTTCACCAAAGGGCATCGCAACGCGCAAGGCCTTGCCTATGACGCCGAGCGCGACATCTTGTGGTCGCAAGAGCACGGGCCGCGTGGCGGCGATGAGATCAATGTCATCGAGCGCGGCGAGAACTATGGCTGGCCGCTGGCAAGTTATGGCATCGACTATAATGGCGCCAAAATTACACCGTTCACGGAATATGAAGGCACCAAGCAACCGGTGAAATACTGGACGCCGTCAATCGGCCCGTCGGGCTTGGCGGTTTATCGTGGCGACGTTTTTCCCGATTGGGACGGCGATTTGTTGATTGGCGCTTTGGCCGGCGCGGCGCTGCACCGCGTCATCATGGATGGCGACCAGCCGGCTGGCGAAGAGCGCTATCTGCTGGATCGGGGCGAGCGGGTTCGCGATGTTCGCGTTGGACCCGATGGTGCGATTTACGTCGCAACAGAAATCGGGCGCTCTGGCGAAGACGGGAAGATCCTGAGGCTGACGCCGCAGTAAACCGTCTCAAGAAGCCGGCGGCGCGGTAAAGACTTTGCCTGCCGCCTGACGTGCAAATCTGAGCGTGACGGCTTTGCGCCGAGCGGCGTTGAGGGCGCGATGCTCGGCGGTGCGGGCAATCGTCGCGCCATAGTCGTCAGCGATAATCAGCCCCTCGCTGTCAGGCAGCAGCGTGCGGGGAAAATCCGGATCGATGGCGAAATAGAATTGATCGCAGAATTCAAGGTAGTCGGGCCATTTCTGATCCGCCTCAAAGTCTTCGCGGCAGGACTTTACTTCGGCAATCACCAGCTTGCCGCACCGGTCGAGACCGGCGACATCGGCGCGCCGGCCGTTGGCCAGTCGAAATTCGCATAAGGGGGCGAGCCCCAAATCGATGAAGAGCCGGGCGACGCCGCGGGTCAGGGCGAGCGTTCTGTTAGGACGGGCCAGCTCGAGGGATGATGTGGCGTTCTGCATTTGTTCATGAAACGCCGCAAATCCGCCGCCGTCAAGTTCGTTCTGTGATTAGCCTTGGAATTCCGGCAAGCGGACCACAAGCCCTTCGAGGCTGTCGGAGACCTTGATCTGGCATGACAGACGGGAATTGGACTTCGGCTCATAAGCGAAATCCAGCATCGATTCTTCCATGGATTCCGGCTTGCCGGTTTTTTCCTGCCAGGCGTCGTCCACATAGACATGGCAAGTGGCGCAGGCGCACGCGCCGCCGCAATCAGCGTCGATGCCGGGGACCATGTTCTTCACCGCCGCTTCCATCACCGAGACGCCATTTTCGGCCTCGACAACGTGTTCAGTTCCGTTCTGTTCGATAAAGGTGATCTTTGGCATGGGGCTCGACTGTTGCTTGGGCTGGAAAATGAGATCGTGGATGTAAGCGATCAGGTTTTAAGAGCAAGCGTTTTTTACCGTTTCCCTCTACGCAGGCCGCCTTCAGGAAGGCATATATGGAATGAATGGCGACATTGACGACGATTGATTTGCCGGACGAAGCCGCAACCGCGGCGCTTGGCGCCGCGCTGGCGGGGCTGGCGGCTGCGGGCGACGTATTCCGCCTTGAGGGTGACCTGGGGGCTGGCAAAACGACGCTGGCGCGGGGATTTATTCGCGCCTTTGATCCGGCCGCTGCGGCGCCAAGCCCCACTTTCACCCTGGTTGAGACTTATGAAGCTCCTGAATTCCTGGTCTGGCATTTCGATCTCTATCGTCTCGACAAGCCGGAAGATGTTTGGGAGCTCGGGCTTGAGGAAGCCCTGGATGAAGGCGTTGTGTTGATGGAATGGCCCGAACGGATTCAAGGAATGCTGGCTGACGGCGCCCTTACGGTGGGTCTGACGATCACCGGCGCGTCGCGGACGGCGGTGATAAAGGGCGATCCCTCTTGGATGGGGCGTCTCAAGATGGCGGGAATCGAGTAACGAAGAGTCAAATGACAAAAGCCAATGATCAAAAGGACGCCCGCGCGGCTTTTCTGGAGAACGCAGGCTGGGGCGCAGCGGCCGCGGAGGCGCTCGCTGGCGACGCCTCGACGCGCAGTTATCAGCGTTTGCGGATGGGCGGTGAGAACGCCGTGCTGATGATTGCGCCGCCAGCTTCGGAGGCGCCGTCCTGTCCGCCGGAGGCCGATGAGGCGGAGCGCCGGGCGCTTGGGTACAACGCCATGGCGAGGCTCGCCGGGCCCAACCTCAACGCCTTTGTCGCTCTGTCGAGCGCTTTGCGTGATGCAGGTTTGTCAGCGCCGACGGTCTATGCAGCGGACCAGGTAGCGGGCCTCGCGCTGCTGGAAGATCTCGGCGATGACCTCTTCGCGCGCATCATCGGCAAAGTGAAGGAAGAAACGCTTTACTGCGCCGGCGTCGATGCGCTGGTGACGCTTCACGCAGGCGCGCCGTTTCCGCCCGCCAGCGCAAGCTACACGATGCTGGATTATGACGCATTGGCTATGGAGGCCGAGGCGCAACTTTTCATGGAGTGGTACTGGCCCTTGAAAAAGGGTGAGGCGGCCAGCGAAGATCTGCTTACGGAATATTCAGGCCTTTGGCGCGATACGCTTGGCGGGTTATCGGCGCCGCATACATTTGTGCTTCGCGACTTTCACGCAGAAAACCTATTATGGCTGCCAGACCGCAATGGCGTGGAACGGGTCGGCGTGATCGATTTTCAGGATGCGCTGTTTGGTCATGCCGCTTATGACCTTGTTTCGCTCTTGGAGGACGCCCGCCGGGATGTGGATGAAGATACGGCGGCGCGCATGATTGAATATTACCTTTCCCGGTCCGGGGCGGATCCGGATGCATTCTTGCGCGACTACGCAATCCTGGCCGGTCAGCGCAATGCGAAAATCTTGGGCATCTTCGCCCGGCTTGCCCGGCGTGATAAAAAACCCCGCTATCTCGATTTACTTCCCCGGGTGGAGGCGCATTTTCGCCGGGATCTGCAAAGAGAAGAGCTGGCGGTGTTTCGGGCGTTCTTCGCAAAGCACTTGCCGGAGCTTGTTTCATGAGCCGGATGCCCGACACAGCCATGGTGCTTGCGGCCGGTCTCGGGACGCGCATGCGTCCGCTCACGGACACGACCCCCAAGCCATTGATCAAGGTCGCCGGAAAAGCGCTGATCGACTACGCGCTTGATCAGTTTGCAGACGCTGGCGTCCGACGCGCGGTGGTCAACGTGCATTATCTCGCCGATCAGATTGAAACGCATCTGAAGAGCCGTGAGGCGCCGGAGATTATTTTTTCAGATGAACGCGAAGAGTTGATGGAAACCGGCGGCGGGTTAAAGAAAGCACAGCTGGTTCTGGGTGATGCGCCAATATTCTGCACGAATACGGACGCAATAATCATGCGGGCAGACGGGGCGGGGCCATGTGCGGCGCTTTCGAAGGTCTGGGACGCAGCGCGCATGGATGCGCTCTTGCTGCTCGTCCCGATTGCGAAAGCCAGTGGCTATGATGGGCGCGGCGATTTTGATCAGCATTAAGATAGACCGATTACCCTGCGGACTGGCAATACGGCGCCGTTTGTTTTTACCGGCCTCCAGATTTTAAATCCGGCCATCTTGAGCGAAGGACCGGCCAGGCCTTTTTCGACGCGGCTTCTATGGGATAACGCCGGGCGGCGCGGGCGGCTTTTCGGCGCCGTTTACAACGGGGACTGGCTGCATGTGGGGGATGCAGAGGGGCTTCGCGCCGCAGAAGCGCGTCTTGGGTCCGGCGGCGCCAGAATGGCGCGTTTCTGATGGCGGGCGGCGTTCTTGGCGGGCCCGCACCCCGGTATTTTTCAATTTCGTCGGGCCGCCCTTTTTTGCAAGACCTTGCCGGCGTTTTGACGCGTTCCCTGCCGGACGCCGGATTTGAGCTTGCGGACGCCACGATTTATTTACCGACCCGGCGCGGTGCGCGCGCGCTTGTCGACGCGTTCGTGGAAACGGCGGCGGGCGCGGCGACGCTGACGCCGAAAATAAAGGCGCTCGGCGACATTGAAGAGGATGTTTTCGCGCTGGATGCGGGCTTTTCGCCCGGTGTTGAAGATGAGCTGGTGCTGGCGCCGCCGATAGCCTCGGCCGAACGAAGACTGGTTCTGGCGCGCCTTATTGCTGAAAAAGACAAGACCTGGTTTGACGGCCAGCGCCGCTGGGCGGGCGCTGTCTCCGCTGCTGACGAACTTGGCAAATTGCTGGATTCTCTTTATACAGAGGAAATTGATCCGGCAAAGTTGCAGGAACTGGCGCCGGATCACCTAGCGCGCCACTGGCGCGAATCTCTTGAATTTCTTGAGATTGTCACCGAGGCCTGGCCTGCTTATCTCGCTGGTGAAGGGCTTTACGACCCAGCGGCGCGGCGGGTTGCGCTGATCAGTCTTGAAACGGAGCGTTGGAAGAAAAACTCGCCGTCAAAGCCGATTATCATTGCAGGCACGACCGGGTCGACACCCGTGGTGGCGCGCATGATAAAAGTCGTGGCGTCGCTTCCCTATGGCTGTGTCGTGTTGCCGGGGCTTGATCTCGCGTCTTCGGACGAGGTCTGGGATGTGGTGGATGAGCCGCATCCGCAAAGCGGCCTCAGGGCGTTGCTGGCCTCGCTCGAGATTTCCCGCGTTGATGTGCGTGCGTGGCCGGCAAGCGAGGCTGAGCTTCATCCTCGCGCCGGCTTGTTGAACATCGCCTTGCGGCCGGCGGCTGCCTCTGATGACTGGCGCGATTGGGCTGATACGGCGCGCGACGCCGGGCCTGAGGTGCGCGCAGCGCTTGAAAAGTTAAGCCTGATAGAAGCCCGTGACGAAGAGCGCGAAGCAACAGCGATTGCGCTGAAGTTTCGTGAAACGCTGGAAACGCCGGGCCGAACGGCCATGCTGGTGACGCCGGACCGGGATCTGGCGCGACGTGTCGGCGCGAAAATGCTGCGCTGGGAGGTCAGGGTCGATGATTCTGCCGGTGCGCCTTTCGCCAACACCCCTTGCGGTGTTTTTCTTCGGCTTGTGGCGCAATGGCTGTGTGCGCCGCTGGACCCGGTGCGCCTCATGGCCATGCTTGATCATCCTTTATTTGGCGGCGGGCTTGGCGATGCGGACCGTGATCGCGCCCGCCGGCGTATCGACATTGGCTTGCGCGGGCTTCGTCCGGTTGAAAGCAAAGACGGCGTCCGCAAGAAGCTGGGCGACATTTGTGATGATCCGCATGTGGACCAAATCCTGAAAACAATTGAGGCCGCCGCAGCACGTTGGCCGGGAGAGATGGGATCATTTGCGGACCGCTATGCGGCGCATCTGGCGGCGGCGGAGCTTTTAAGCGCGTCTGACGACGCGCCCGGCGAGGAACGCTTATGGCGCGGTGATGATGGCGAGGCTGGCGCGGTGTTGTTGGCCCAGTTGCAGGACGGTTTGGGTCTGATCACTCATGACAAGCCAGGCGAGTATCCGGACATTTTCACGCGGCTGATCGCCGGCGGTGCGGTGCGCCGCCGGGCGCCGACGCACCCAAGACTTTCCATTCTGGGTCCGCTGGAAGCGCGCTTGCAAACGGCGGATGTCGTCATTCTGGCGGGCTTGAATGAAGGGATTTGGCCGCGTGATGCTGCGATCGATCCGTTTTTATCGCGCCCCATGCGCCGCGATCTTGGGCTGCCCTCGCCGGAGCGCCGCATTGGGCTTGCGGCGCATGATTTTGCACAGCTCGCCGCCGCGCCGGAAGTAGTGTTAACCCGCGCGGGACGGGCAGGCGGTAAGCCTACCAAACCATCGCGCTGGATTGTTCGTCTCAAGAACATCCTGAAAGGCGCCGGGCTGCTTTCTAGGATTGACGAGAGTGCGCGCTTCGAGGCGCTTGTGTCCATGCTTGATCGCCCCGAGGCGATTTCGCCGATCGCAGCGCCACAACCAAAGCCGCCCGTTGCGGCGAGGCCAACGGCCCTTTCCGTCACGCAAGTGGAAAAACTCCTGCGCGATCCTTACGCGATCTACGCGGCAAAAGTTTTGCGTTTAAAAAAACTAGACCCCCTGGGCCAGGCTTTCGACCAGCGCTATCTGGGCATGTTGCTGCACGAAGTATTGGAAGCCTATGCGCGCGTGACGATGGCGGAGAGTGCCGAAGCCTGCAAGGAGAAACTCACGTCTCTGTTCGCTGAAAAGGCGCCGGCATTCGGGCTAAACGCATCCCATGAACCCTTTTGGCGCCAGCGTGCAACGATCGCTTTTGGATACCTTGCGCAATGGGACGCCAGCCGTCGCCAGCTTGGCGCGCCGGTTATCCTCGAGGGAAACGGTGAAGCGGACACCCTCATTGACGGCGCTTCCTATCGTCTAAAAGCGCGCGCGGACCGCATCGACAAGCTCGGCAACGGCGATGCGTTCATTATCGATTACAAGTCCGGCAGGGCGCCGAGCCTGAAGCAGGTTGCAGCTTTTAGTCCGCAATTGCCGCTCACAGCCGTCATCGTTGAACTGGGTGGTTTTGAAGGGCTCGCTGCATCGTCGGTCGCGGGGTTCGAATATGTTCAGGCGATGCATGCTGGCGGCCCTGCGCTGACATCAGGAGCTCAAGGGGTTGAAGCGGCGCAAATCATTGCGGAAGCACGCGAAGGACTCGTCAACCTGTTCAAGCATTTTGCTAATCCGGAACATGCCTATCCTTCCCAGCCGCGCCCGCAATTCATGAATGATTATGGCGACTATGACCACCTCGCAAGGCGCAAAGAACGCGCGGCGCAAGGCGCTGCGCTGGGCGCTGGGAGCGATGAATGACGCCGCTGGAGGAAACAACCCATAATCAGCGCCGCGCGGCAAACCCGGCGCAGTCAGCGTTCGTCATGGCGAATGCAGGGTCCGGCAAAACGCGCGTTCTCACCAATCGCGTCGCCCGGCTTTTGCTGGCGGATGCGCCACCGGAGAAAATCCTCTGCATCACTTTCACCAAAGCGGCCGCAGCGGAAATGGCGGAACGGCTTTTCTCCGTCCTCGGAGAATGGGCGCTTGCTGATGATGAAAAATTGCTGGAAGCGCTTGGCGAGCTTGAAGGTGAAGCAAAAAGCAAAAAGGGACCGAACGAACTCATCAAGGCAAGACGGCTCTTCGCGCGCGCGCTGGAGACGCCCGGCGGATTGAAAATCCAGACGATCCATTCATTTTGCGAAACCGTCTTGCGGCGTTTTCCGATTGAAGCTGGGGCGCCGCCAGGGTTTTCTGTTCTCGAAGACACACAAGCCGCAGCGCTGAAACATGATGCGCTTGATCGCGTCGGCATGGACGCGAAAACGGATGCCGAGATTTCAGCAGCGTTTCACCGCCTGTCGTTGCGGCGCAATGAAAGAGATCTGCGCGACTTGTTACTAGGCGCGTGTACGCAGGTCTTTGACATCCCCGCAGCGTCTGAGGCGCTCGCGCAGGAATTGGCGATTAACCCGGCTCACAACGCGGATGACGTCAAAAGGGCGTTTCTCGCGGGTCTTTCAGACAGTGATCTGCGCCGCGCCCATGACGGTCTGGCGGCGGAAGGAAAAAGCCCGCAGCACACAGCAGCTATCGTGTCAGAATACCTCAACACTCCCGACGCCGATGTGAAATGGAGCTTACTTTGCAGCGCGCTGTTGATCTCAGACCAATCAAAGCCGCGTGAC
>JBCBSY010000017.1:0-12262 GCA_039818925.1 Pseudomonadota bacterium
GCTGACCGCGATTTCGTTCAATGCGCCATGCGCTTCGACCATGGCGTCATGAGTCGCCAACGCCTCGAATTTGTTTGGCGCCGTGACAAAAGGAAGGTCCGTATAAGAAGCAACTTCAGCGGCGAAGTGTTTTGCAAAACCCTTTTTGGAATTGACGCCTGTGCCGACCGCCGTGCCGCCTTGCGCGAGCGCATAGAGCGCCGGCAACGTGGCTTTCGCCCGCTTAGTCCCGTTTTTCACCATGGCGGCGTAACCGGAAAATTCCTGGCCAAGGGTTACAGGCGTGGCGTCCTGAAGATGCGTTCGCCCGATCTTGATGATCTTGGCGAAGGACTTTTGTTTTTCGGTGAGCGCGCCGTGGAGATGATCGAGCGCCGGAATCAGGCGGTGTACGACCTCTTCCGCGGCTGCGATGTGCATCGCCGTTGGAAAGGTGTCGTTCGACGACTGGCTCATATTGACGTGATCGTTCGGATGAACCGGATCTTTCGAGCCGATTTCACCGCCGAGAATTTCAATCGCACGATTGGCGATCACCTCGTTGGTGTTCATGTTCGACTGCGTGCCGGAGCCCGTCTGCCAAACAGAGAGGGGAAAATGGTCGTTCAGCTTTCCTTCCGCGACCTCGATGGCGGCTTTTTCTATGGCCTTGCCGAGCTTCGAAGGAATTGATTTTTGCGCAAGGTTGGTGCGCGCCGCACATAGTTTGACAACGCCAAGCGCTCGGATCAGCGGGGCTGGCATTGTTTCTTCGCCGATCGGAAAGTTGATCAGGGACCGCGCCGATTGCGCGCCAAAATATTTGTCTGCAGGAACTTTAAGTTTGCCGAAGCTGTCGGCTTCGGTCCGGGTCTTGGCCATCTGAGAGCTCTCATTCGGTTTGGTTGGCAGCGAGGAGAATTGTTCGGGACGGGTTTTGGCCGTTGCCGTCAAGAGAGGCAAGGCGCCTTGTCGCGTCCGGGTTACTTCTTGCGGAAGGAATCGAGGCTTACAATATCCGCGCCCTCGTTGTTTTCCGCATCCGTCTCAGTCGTTTGCGGCGCCTTGGCGCTGTCGTCTTCCGGTTCTGGCTGGTCCGACCTGTCGGAGTTTTCTTCTGTTGCGTCGGCGATATCCTCCGCCGCAATATCAAAATTTACGCCGAATTGGGCGCTTGGATCAGCAAATTGCGTGACTGCGTCAAATGGGATTTCAAGCCGCGCTTCTTTTCCCTTGAACCACAGCGTCACGCCCATCTGGTCGTCTGACACGGTGAGGTTCTCGAATTGATGCTGAAGGACAATGGTCATCCGCTCGGGATATTGCTCCTTCAGGTGATCAGGAATGGCGACGCCCGGCGCGTCAGTAATGAATTCGATGAAAAAATGGTGTTCGCCCGGCGCGTCGCCCAATTCTGCAATGATGCTGAGGACATCACGCATCAAAAACCGATAGGCTTTCTTCTGCGCTTCCTGAATGAGATCATTGTAATCAAGCTCAACGTCGTCGTTCACGGAAATCCGCCCTTTTCATTCTTCAGCATATGGCGATCTTGTAGCTGGCTTGGGCCCGATAGACCAGAAGCGCGAAAGATCCCAGCGGGTCCATTACAATATGATCAGGAAATGACCGAAGAAACACTGGCCGATGGGCGAAGTAGAGGTCCGGGCTTCTGACGCCAGATGCCGGCCCGCGGCCATATGGCTGCAAAACTGTGTGAAGGACAGATGCATAACGGAAAAAGAGTGGGAGCTTTTGTTGTCAGGTGCTCCTGCCGGCGGATGCTGGCAAATTGAAATTTCCGGCGCCTGCAAACCCTTGAAATAAAAGTCCCGGCTTCTGTTGCCAGGCGCCGGGGAGCCCCGCCTGATCCTTGGATGGGGATCAGGACTTCTATCTAAGCGAGTTGCTCAGCCGCATTAAGCAGCAAGAGCAAACTCTTCCGAATTGTTGTCATTAGCAACTATTCAGTTTAGCCAAATAACGGAGGCAAACCGGGCGAAAACTTCGTCTTTAGACGCTCGTCGATCCTAGTTCGGCCCCGTCAAAGCCTCCCAAAGCGCCGACAAACGCGAGAAGAGGGGTTTTGGTGGAGCCGCCGGGTACCGCCCCCGGGTCCGATACGGTTATTACACGGGCCTTTTATCGCCATATCCTGCTTACGCAGGCACATTAAATATAGGCTCAGATCGTGAATATTCAAAGCCCTGCGGCATGATCGCCTCGAAAAAGCGCTGCAATGTCAAGATTCTGTAATATCTATGCATTATGTGCGCTCCAAAGACGGTAAGCGTCTGGGGTCTCGACGGCGATGGAATCGGGCGACTTCAAGAAATGGCGGCGCGGTCTGGGGCTATCTCAGAAAGATGCGGCGCATTTGCTCGGTCTGAAGCGCCGGATGATTCAGTACTATGAAAAGGGCGAACGGGACGGGGAAAAAGTGAAAATCCCGCGCTCAGTTCGTCTTGCCTGTTATGCAATTTCGCAAGGGGTGGAAGATTACAACGGCCCCAACCGCAAAGTTCACATGCGCAGCAAATCCGACAAGAGCCAGAAAGAAACTGAACCTGCTTAAAGCGTTTCCGGTTCGCGATCATCAGGGGCCACATCCACGCCGTCTGGATTAAGCGGCAGGGATTGCGGCCCATCGATTTCCTGGTCGTCCGGCGCCAACGGCGTTTCGCCATTTAGCAACGCGGGATTGCGATACGCCCAGGCGCTTTTGACGCTGCGCACATGGGCGATGCTTTTCCTGATTTCCACAATCTCCGGGTGGGTCTCCAGCGCTTCGAGCCTGTCGAGGGTGCGTTCACCATGGTCGCCGAGGCTGAAGCGCAAATAGGCGAAGTCAAAATCCGACACAGCAATTCTCTCTCCTGCGAGCAGCGCATATTGGCTTCGTGCGCTTATCGCCCATGGATTTGCAAAAGGTGTTGCGATGGCGATCAGCACTGCAATCCATAAAGCGGCCATGACGATATTGAGCGGTCCAACCATAGGCATCCACCGCTTTGCGCGCCAATTCAGTTCTGTGAGCAGCCCGGCGATGCAAACGATGGAATAGGCCGCGACCAGCCCGGTAACCGCGGTCCCGGCGATGCGCGGCGGGGTCAGGCCATAGGCGTCAATCCGCAATGAAAATGCGTGAAATGCAAGCAGCGCATAGACCGGGAAACCAATCAACGTGATCAGGGTGGGGATGCGCAACCATAAAGGCGGCGGCGGCCCGTCCCCATTCTGGTAGACGCCGTTGAAAATCAGCATGCCCGCGATAGCGAGAGCGATCATCGTCGCGCCCGGATAGGGCCGCTCAAAAACGACATCGACGCCGTTGATTGCAAAGACGGTGAGCAGCGTCACGGTAAAGACTGCCGTGATCAGCATCAAAATGCGCGCGAGCAGGAGAACGACAAACCGAAGCGCGCCAAGCGCCGCCTGCTGGCTGCGCATGACGGCGATTGATAGGCCGCTCACAGCCCCGATAAAGGGCAACAAGAACCACGGCTTTTGAAAGAGCGCATTGAAAAAGGAGACATCAAGGTCCTTCAAAAGCCGCGCCCAGGTAAACAGCAACACCAGCGCCAGACCTGCAAATAGAATGGCCCCCGCGATAATGAGCGGCATCGTCACGCCGTGAAAAAACACGCGCGTATAACCAAAGGGGATTCCGCCTTCGATCGCGGCCTTAACCAGAACCGTCAGCAGATAGGCGGCAAGCCCGCGAGTCATGATCCAGAAAAGACCGGGAAAAGGTGAGAGATTGGTCGCATCGCCTGAAAGCGCCGAAACGATGAAAAAGTCTGGCAGCGCGAAGATCAGTGCAATCAGCAAGGCGCCGGCGACGGCCTTGAACAAGGCGCCTGCCTCTGAAAGCAGCAAGTAGGAGGCGGCCATGGTGACAATGAAGAATAAGACGGTAAACGCAGCGGCGTTGTCATCGCGTCCATCAATCCAGTATTCAACGATTCCATAGGCGGCGAGGCCTGTCATCAAGCCAATCGCCAGCCCCAGAAGGGACAGGCCTTTGCCTGACATTGCAAGCGCTTGGGGTGGACTGTTCGTCTTGTTATCCCCGGCGGTCATGGAGCCTCGCAGCTTTTGTTCTTGAACGCGCAGTGGCGCCGAGCGAAGCCTATCACCCGCCAAGGCGGGGAAAAAGCGCCATTGGCCCCAACGGAAGGATTGCTAAACTGGCGGGAAATAGGAGATTCGCAAGGCAAATGCGTCAGTATCACGAATTATTGGCTCGCGTGCTTGAGCAGGGGGATGAGCGCCTTGACCGGACGGGCGTCGGTACACGGGCCGTCTTTGGTCATCAGATGCGCTTTGATCTGGGCGACGGGTTTCCGCTGGTCACGACGAAGAAGCTGCATACGAAATCTATCGTACACGAATTACTTTGGTTCCTGTCGGGTGACACCAATATCCGTTATCTTAAAGAAAACGGCGTTTCGATCTGGGACGAGTGGGCGGACGACAAAGGCAATCTCGGTCCGGTTTATGGCCGGCAATGGCGGTCATGGGCGGCGCCGGACGGGCGCGCAATCGATCAGATTGAGTGGGTGATCCATGAGATAAAAACCAATCCGGCCTCGCGGCGTCTCGTGGTGAGTGCATGGAATCCGGCGGATCTTGGCGAGATGGCGCTGGCGCCCTGTCATTGCCTGTTCCAGTTTTTCGTAGCGGACGGAAAGCTTTCCTGCCAGCTCTATCAGCGCTCCGGCGACATCTTTCTTGGCGTGCCGTTCAACATTGCATCCTATGCGTTGTTGACGGCGATGGTGGCGCAAGTCTGCGATCTTGAGCCGGGTGACTTCATTCACACATTAGGTGACGCGCATCTTTATTCAAATCATCTGGATCAGACGCGTGAGCAGTTGTCGCGCACGCCTGGGCCATTACCGACGCTCGTGCTCAATCCGGATGTCAAAAACATCTTCAATTTCCGCTACGAAGATATCGCGTTTGAAAACTACGTGGCGCAGCCGCATATTAAAGCGCCGGTCGCGGTATGAGTTTGTCGATAAGACAGGCGGCGCCCGGCGATGAACCGACTATCCTTGGCTTTATTAATGATCTCGCCAGTTATGAAAAGCTTGCCCATGAAGTCACCGCCAAGCCGTCGGACTTGACCAAAACGCTCTTTGGGGAGGCACCGAAAGCGTTTGCGCTGATCGCTGAATGGGAGGGTGAGGCCATCGGGTTCGCGCTCTACTTTTTCAATTACTCAACATTCCTGGGAAAGCACGGTCTTTATCTGGAGGATTTATTCGTGCAACCGGGCCATCGCGGGCGCGGCGCGGGCAAGGCTCTGTTGGCGGCGCTGGCGAAGATCGCCGTCGATAATGATTGCGGCCGTATGGAATGGTGGGTGCTTGACTGGAATGCGCCATCGATTGCTTTTTACAAATCGCTGGGCGCGCAACCGATGGATGAATGGACGGTTTATCGGTTGACCGGAAATCAGCTTTCATCGCTTGCTGCGAAAGCCGCATGAAACAGCCTCGGGTCGTCATGGTCGTAGCGGTCGCCAGCAACGGCGTCATTGGCGCCGACGGCGATCTTGCCTGGAAGATTTCCGACGATCTGAAATGGTTCAAATCGGTGACGATGAACAAGCCCATTATAATGGGGCGCAAGACATTCGACTCTATTGGCCGCGCATTGCCGGGCCGTGAAAACATCGTTTTAACGCGCGCGCCGGAATTCTCGGCGCAAGGCGTCTTCATCGCCCGCGCGCCGGAGCCCGCCCTTCGGCTGGGTCGTGCGATCGCCGCCGCTGCGGATGTCGAAGAGGTCTGCATTATTGGCGGGGCGGAAATCTATGCGGGCCTGCTGGCGCGAACGGAGCGCATTTATCTCACACGCGTCGCCGCAAGCGTGGAAGGGGACGCGGTTTTTCCGGCGCTTGATTCGGCGGATTGGACTGAAAGACATGTCTCATCCTGCAAAAAAAGCCCGAAAAACGACCATGATTGCGAATTTTTCATTCTCGACCGAAAACCTACGATCACCTCAAAAGATGGTTGATTTTTAGCGAATTTGGCGAAGGCCTGTTCACCCGAAATCCGCTATCTTAAGGAATAAAGCCTTTACGGCTCATATCTTCGCGTGTTGTGCGTTAAGCTTATTGCGGTACAGCGCAGAGTCGCCTGCAGATAGCGACGGGAAGACGGACGCCGACGAGGAGAAGGGGAGACATGAAGACCGCGATATTTTCGATAGCCAGTTTCTCGGCAATAGCGGTTAGCAGCCTTGCTGAAGCGGCAGTTGTCAAGACGACCTGCGCCCGAGGCGGCGATGCGCGGATCATCGAAGTTATCGCGCCCGGCGAAGTTGGACAGCGCTGCGATGTTCGCTACACGCGTGACGGCGGCGCCAATGTCTCGGTGCCCTTCCACGCCAACAGCTCAGAAACGTTCTGTGCGGAAAAATCGCGGGAGTTGGTTCAGCGTCTTGCGTCTGCGGGATTTGTCTGCACGGCGGCGCCGCCGGCCTTGCGCGCAGAAGCTGGCCCTCAATCGGCGACCTCCCCGAATACCGCAGGTGCGGCTGCAACGCCGGCCTCGACAACGACGCCGCCTGGCGCGGATTACGTCGTGGAAACCCAGCGTGCGGCGGCGCCAGAAGACCCGGCTCCGCAAACCGACGTCGATGACAGCATGGAATCCGTTGGCGCGATCGAACAACCTCCGATCCCGGTGGAACGTACGGCGGGCGCAATCGACCCATCCGCAGACGAAGCGCCCTTGACCGCGCAAGCCGCCATCGCGCCGGCGCCGGTGTCCGCAAGCCTTTCCGCCGCCGAGGCGGTGGAGGCCGATGCGCTCGAGGACGAGATGAGCAAAATTCTGGCTCAACCATCGCTTGACGCCGCTTCCCGCGAACCCGCGCAACTCGTGGCGCAACATGCGCCCGTGGAAAGCTCAAGTCCGCAGCCGTCTTCTGTCGGCCGCCTTGTCGGTGCAGCGCCAGAAACGCCGCAAGGCGCAACGCAAGTTACGCAGGTTGCGCAAACTGAACCTGCGCCGGAACCCGAACTGCAGGCGCAAGCATCGTCGCCCGATGCGGCTGCGCAGTCGCCGGCGCCCGAAAAAAGGTCCGCCGGGGATGCAAAAATTCGCACGCCAGAAGACGTCGTGCGCGCCACCTTGATGGCGCAGGCCGCCGCCTGGAATGAAGGCGATCTGGAAGGCTTTATGGAGTCTTACTGGAAAAGCGACCGGCTTAAATTCGTTTCCGGCGTCAGCACCACGAGGGGTTGGGACGCAACCTTGAAACGCTACCGCGACCGGTATTCCGGCGGTGGGCTTGGCCGCCTGGGTTTCGATCGCATTGATGTTGAACTCGTGACGGATGATGTCGCAGTAGTGACCGGCCGTTTCAACCATGACCGAGACGGCGAAACATCAAGCGGATTGTTTTCATTGGTCATGCGGCGCGACAACGGCGCATGGCGGATTGTCCATGATCACACCAGCGCGGATCCAGCGTCGGACGGCTAAGCTTCTTGTCTGGCGCTCTGTTGCGTCGTGATGAACTGTGACATTTGCTCCGCGATTTGCGCGAAAACTTCCGTGGCCGGATGGTCGCCAAGCGCCAATGGTCGGCCATCGTCCGAGGCCTGACGCAAATCCGGATAAAGGGGAATGGCGCCAAGGAACGGCGCCCCCATCGCCTCCGCAGCCTTGCGGGCGCCGCCTTCGCCAAAAAGATATTGACGCGCCCCGTCCGGCGCTTCGAGCCAGGCCATGTTTTCGACCACGCCGATCACGGGCGTTTCGGTCTGACGGAACAGCTGGACGCCGCGCCGCATATCGGCCAGCGCCATTTCCTGTGGCGTTGAAACGATCACAGCCCCGGTCAGACGCTTCGATTGAATAAGTGAAATATGGGTGTCGCCTGTGCCGGGCGGCGTATCGATGAGAAGCACGTCAAGCTCGCCCCAATCCACATCGCTCAGCAATTGGCGCACCGCGCCCATAACCATCGGCCCGCGCCAGGCAACGGCCTTTTCGGGATCAACCAGAAACCCGATCGACATCAACCGCACGCCGCAAGTTTCAAATGGAACAATCTTGCCATTGCGCATCTCCGGCTTCCCGGAGAGGCCAAAAAGCGTTGGCAGGGAGGGGCCGTAGATGTCCGCGTCCAGAAGCCCGGTTTTGAGTCCTTTGGCGGCGAGCGCGATGGCGAGATTCGCGGCCACAGTTGATTTTCCGACGCCGCCCTTGCCGGATGCGACGGCGATCACGGATTGAACGCCCCCCAACGCCTCCCCAGCACTCTCGATGCGGGGTTTTTGCTTCAGGCCGAACGGATTTTGGTGGGCGTTGGCGACCTGCTGAGGCGCATGGCGGGCGTCTTGCGCCGGCTTGGCGTTATGGGCGGTGGCGACCCCAGTGACGCGGGAAACGCCGGAAACCGCCCGTGCGGCGTCTTGTGCGGCGGTCAATAGCTGTTTGGAGTGGTCGCGGCTGACAATGGGCGGTGTTTCCAGCATGAACCGGACATGGCCGTCATCGGACACAGTGAGGCCTCTGACTGCGCCCGAAGCGATCACGCTTCGCCCGTTTGTCGGGTCCTTCACCTCGGAAAGGGCGGCGCGAACGCGTATCAACACGGAATCAGTCACTTTGAGCCTTGAAATCCTTTAAAAAAGCGCACCCTGCGCGTTGCGCCGGAGAGATTCGGTAACATATATACGGCGCATAATCGGTTCTTCCACCGGTGTGTGCGTATTCGGCGCGCGCCGTTCGTTTTCAAACAGAGAGGCATGAATGCCCTGGCAAGACAATTCAGGAAATCGCGGCGGCGGCCGCGGCCCTTGGGGCCAACCGCCCCGCGGTAATGGCGGATCAAACAACAATGGCGGCGGGCGCAATGAGGCGCCTGATCTGGAGGATCTGCTCCAGGCCTCTCGCCAGCGGCTGAAGCGGGCGTTTCCGCGCGGCGCTCGCGGCGGTGGTGGCGGGCCGCAACTCAACAAAGGCACAATCGGATTTGTCGCTGCGGGTCTGGTCGGCCTTTGGCTGGCGAGCGGCTTTTATCAGGTCGAGGCTAACGAACTCGCTGTGGTCACGACCTTTGGCGATTTTGAGACCGTTAACGGCCCAGGTTTGCATTGGCGAATTCCGTCGCCGATCCAGAACGTCATCAAGCGCGAAGCGCTTGCGATTCAGGACCTTTCGATACCGGCTGTCGACGCCCGTCGCGGCGGACTTTCACAAGGCCTGATGCTGACCGGCGACAAGAACATCGTTGACGTCGCCTTCACCGTGCAATGGCGGATCAAATCAGACCTGCTTATAGACGAAGGCGACGACCTGCCCGGGGTCGCCCAGTTCGTTTTCAACATTGACAATCCCCAGGAACTGGTCCGCATGACAAGCGAGTCCTCGATGCGCGAAGTCGTCGGGCGCAGCACGCTGGATTTTGTGCAAACTGATGGTCGTGAAGAAGTCGCACAGCAAACCAAAGAACTGCTGCAGAGCGCGCTCGACGAATATAATGCCGGCATTCAGATCGAACGCGTGAACCTGACCCTGGCGGAACCGCCGACAAACGAAGTCAACGAAGCATTTCGCGACGTTCAGGCGGCGGAACAGAACCAGGCGACGTTGATTCAGGAAGCCCGCCAGTACACCAACCGTGTTGTGCCGGAAGCACGCGGTGAGGCGCAGCGCGTTCTTGAAAATGCGCGCGCCTACTCAGCCCGTGTGACCGCTGAGGCGCGTGGTCAGGCGCAGCGTTTTGACAATATTTACGAAGAATATGCGAAAGCGCCGGAAGTGACGCGTCAGCGCATGTATCTGGAAACGGTCGAACGCGTCTTGGGCGATATGGACAAAATTATTCTTGATGATGATGCAGGTTCGGGGGTTGTTCCATACCTTCCGCTGAATGAATTGCGCCGTCAGCAGGGGGAGGGTCAATAATGCGCAACGCATCGCTTACATTTATCGGTATTGGTTTGTTCGCGTCGCTATTCCTGCTCTTTAACATCGCGTTCATCGTTCCGGAAACGCATTCCGCGTTGGTCTTCCGCTTCGGCGAACCCAAAAGTCAGTACACAGAGGCTGGGTTGCGGGTGAAGTTGCCCTTTGTCGAAACGGTAAGGTTTATCGACAAGCGGAACCGAAACCTCGATCAGAATCCTACAGAGATTATTGCGCGCAATCAGGAGCGTCTGATTGTTGATGCGTTTGCGCGCTATCGCATTGTCGATCCGTTGCTTTTTTACCAATCTGTACGCAGTGAGGGGCAAGGTGAGGTGCGCCTTGGCACACAGCTTGAGGACTCTATGCGTGCCATTCTCGGCGCCGTAACGGTGGATGAAATTATTTCTGAGCGCCGCAGTGAATTGATGCTGGGCATCCGGGACCTTTTGGGACAATCGGCGCGCTCGCTCGGTGTGGAGATTATCGATGTGAAAATTCTTCGCGCCGACCTGCCGCAAACCAACTCCGAAGCGGTGTTCCAGCGGATGATTGCAGAACGCCGCCAGCTTGCCCAGCAATACCGGTCCGAAGGCCGCGAACAGGCCAATCAGATCCAGGCGCAAGCGGATCGCCAGGTGACCGAAATTCTGGCGGAGGCCAATGAGGAGTCGGAGAAAATCCGTGGCGCGGCCGATGCCGAGCGAAACGCCGTTTTTGCGGCGGCTTACGGCAAGGACCCGGAATTTTTCGCGTTCTATCGCTCGCTGCTTGCCTATGAAGAAGCGCTGCAGAAAGGGGACACCACCATCCTGCTTTCGCCGGATAGCGAATTCTTCAGGTATTTCAATAATTTGGAAGGTCGGCGTCAGTAAAATCCGGTTTTTGCGATGAAATGAGCCCCGCCCGCCCGCGAAGTGATTTGCGGGCGGGCGGCTTTGCGTTAACCTGTCCCGGCTAAGAGATTTCTCGGGGAATGATAGAGGCGATTATGGCTCAGTTGAGTGCTGTTCGTGGGGCTTTGGCCGCGATTTTCGCGGTTGGCGTATTGGTTGCGGCGCCGTCCGCATCGGCGCGGGGCGCGCCGGAGAGTTTCGCGGATCTTGCCGAAGAGCTGACGCCGGCGGTGGTGAACATCTCCTCCGCACAGCGCTCGCGCAATGGCCGGGCCAGTGGCGAGTTGGCTCCGTTGCAACGTAAGTTCAATCAACCGGCGGTGTCGCTCGGGTCCGGCTTCATCATCGACTCCTCCGGGATTGTCGTCACCAACAACCATGTGATCGACAATGCCGACGACATTACAGTGACGCTTTATGATGGTCGCGAGTTTTCCGCCAGTGTTCGTGGCCGCGACCGTGAAACGGATCTTGCGGTCCTGCAACTGGACGGCAATGGCGAAAGATTTCCGAGCGTTGATTTTGGCGATTCCGACTCAGCGCGTGTCGGCGATTGGGTGATCGCCATTGGCAACCCGTTCGGGCTTGGCGGTACGGTCACCGTCGGGATCGTGTCTGCGCGCAACCGCGACATTAACTCCGGCCAGTATGATGATTTCATCCAGACGGATGCTGCGATCAATCGCGGAAATTCCGGCGGACCGCTTTTTGATCTCAATGGCAAAGTCGTCGGCGTGAACACGGCGATTTATTCGCAGACTGGCGGTTCGGTAGGCGTTGGCTTCGCTGTGCCGGCGGACCTGGCGGACACGGTGATCACCCAACTTTTGAGCTTTGGCGAAACCCGCCGTGGCTGGCTTGGCGTTTCGATCGATGACGTGACGCCGGAACTCGCCTCAACCTTAAACTTGCGGAACCCGTCGGGCGCGGTGGTGACGGTGGTTCGTCCCAACAGCCCGGCTTCCGATGCCGGCCTGGAGCCCAATGACGTGATCCTTCAGTTTAACCGGCGTGAAATTGAGAGCGTGCGGGATTTGACCCGGGCCGTTGCTGACACGCCCATCGGATCAACAGTACCGATGCAAGTGCTGCGTGATGGCCGCCGTATTAACGTTCAGGTGCGTGTTGACCGCCGCGAAACCCGTATGCTGGCCGCCAATCCGGGCGGGGTGCTGCCCTCCAGCGCAGCGCAAGGCTCTGGTCTCACCTTGCAGGAGCCAACCGAAGAAATCCGTCAGGCCTATGGTCTTCCTGCCTCGGTGCAGGGTGTTGTCGTCACCGCGGTCGATCCGGAAAGCGCCGCCGCGATTGTTCTACAACCGGGCGACGTCATTCTCGAAATCGGCTGGGAACGCGTGACGCGCCCGTCTTCGGCTGTCGATAAACTCGGCAAGTTGCGCAACCTCAATAGCGGGCCGGTGCAGATTTACGTGCAGCGCGGCGATCTGC
>JBCBSY010000018.1:0-12224 GCA_039818925.1 Pseudomonadota bacterium
GGAAGAAATCCCTAGCCTTGTCTAGCAATTTAGCGGCCTACTTGCTTTCTGGGCTTACCAAGGCGGATGCGTTCCCAACGCCTGATGTAGGCGAATTTTTTGTGAATGTGCGTGGACGCGTATGGAATAAAACAACAGGGTATGGCTATAACGTCTGTCCACCCAAAATTTTCGACTCGTGGCCGCTAAGATTGGGGTTCGAGCGAAATCAATTCATTCAGATTTTTTATCTGGTTTCTTTGCGCGGAAAAAATGAAGGTTGTACTGGTACTGGTTTGGGTCCGCTTTGAGGATCAACCAGCCGGTCACTGAACGGCCCAAATATCGGCTTCGGGCCTACCTCAGCCGCTGCGGCTCCCAGCCTAAAACTCCAGCAAATCGTCCGGCGCGTTTTCTTCCGCCGCCGGCTCCGGCGCGAGGCGCCAGCCGGTTCCGTCGTTGCAGGCCGCGCCCGCCCATTCGTGACGCTCTGAATAGATATTGATCCGCTGGCTGAAATTCCGGCACAGGACGGGCTTGCGCATCGGCCCGCCGGCAAGCTCAAGCTCCGAGCCCGGCGCCTTGATCAGGAGATCGCCAAAAACATAACCGCGGATCACCCCTTCATGGGCGATCAGCATCCAGTTTTTGTCGCGCA
Source organism: Pseudomonadota bacterium (assembly GCA_039818925.1). Classification (GTDB taxonomy): domain Bacteria; phylum Pseudomonadota; class Alphaproteobacteria; order Caulobacterales; family Parvularculaceae; genus Hyphococcus. The sequence continues at coordinate 638 of JBCBSY010000018.1, forward strand.
CCCGGCCGACCACCTCGACGCCCGAGCCGGAGGGCAAGACCGCAACCGCCTGGTTTTCCGTGCCGGGCCCGGTGCGGACATTGGAGTTGCGGGTCAGCACATATTGGCCAAGATCGGTTTCGACGATATGGGCAAGATCAAAATCGCCGCGCGCGGCGGCCAAGCGCTGACCGGGGTCCGCCTTGAGACTGGCGATGGCGTAGTCCCGCGGCGCCACCGCGCCATTGGCGCGCCGCCCGCGCCAGTTCTGCGCCGCGCCGGTCTCCATCGCGCGAATGAACGCCGCGGCCAGCGCGTCTTTATCCGCTCGGGTCAGTCTTTCGCTGACTGGCGCGCCCGCCGCATAGTTAACATCGCCGCCCTCGAACGGATCGAGAGAGGACAGGCTTGAACAGGCGCCAAGGGCGGCGCCCGCGACCAGCGTTAATATGGAAAGTTTTAGCTTTTCAACGACGCGTTTGAACATCACGACAGACCCTCTTTCACAGCAATCCCCACATAATTCAGCGATGAATTGTTTACCTTTGTTGCACAATCTTAAACGCTTGTGGAGGGAGACGGATGTCGACTGGAGCCTTGCAGCCAGAACGGCTGATTGCGCTTGCGAAAAAGCGCTCGCCTGAATCGCGGCAAACCCTTCTGCGCGCACTGACGCAAGTCTATCTGTCCAACAGAGCGCAATACGACGCAGCCGTCCTGGCGCAGATGGACGCGCTGCTGGTGCGGCTGACGCAGGACGCCGCCGGCGCCCAGCGCCGCGCCCTGGCCGAGCAGATCGCCATGATGCGCGGCGCGCCGCATGGTCTTGTGAAGCTGCTTGCAAGCGATGCGATCACCATCGCCGCGCCGCTGCTTCGCCGCTCAGAAATCCTTTCGGACGACGACCTGATCGCCCTTATCGCCAAAGGCGGTCAGGCGCACATGAGCGCCATCGCCCGCCGGGAAAATCTTTCTGAACGCGTCGCCAGCGCCCTGATCCGGCGCGCCGACCAGGATGCACTTATCGCGCTCGCGGAAAACCAGACCGCAAGATTAAGCGCCAAGGCGACCCTCGCCATGACGCTGAAGGCGCAAAAAAACCCGTTGCTGCAGACGCCGCTTTGCGCGCGGTACGATCTGCCGCCTCAATCGCTGACCCATCTTTATTTCACGGTTCCCGCGGCTTTAAAGCGAGACCTTCTGAAGCGCTGCGATATTCTCGACCCGGCGCTTGTGGAGCGGGCGGCTGCGGAAAACCGGCGCCGCATTCTGAATTTCGGCGCCGGCGACGCACCGGACACGCATCAAAATGCGCGGGCCTTGCTCAGCGACGCGCTCAGCGCCGGGGATCTCGATGAAGCGCTGTTAAAAGACCTGATCGCCGCCAGAAATTATCCTGCGTTTGTGTTTGCTTTTGCTTATTATGTCGGCGTCGACGCCTCCACCGCGCAAACAATCTTGAAGGACAGGACTTTTGAGTCGCTGGCGATCGCCTGCCGCGCCGCAGGCTTTGAGCAAAAGACTTTCGCGAAAATCGTTTTCAGCTTGCGGCGTGAAGCCGGCGACCGGACAAGGGCGCTCCGCATCCTTGATCTTTATGTCAAGGCGCCGGAAGAGGCGGCGGAACGGATCATGCGCTTCTGGCGAATGCGCACGCAGGCCGCCGACGGCGCCGCGCTTCTTGCGGCCCAGTATGAAGATGAAGAAGAAAGCCAGACTGGCGCCTTCGCGCGCCATGCCCAAAAAACCGCCGATCTTTAACTCAAAAAAGCCCGGCCTTCACGATCCTCGATTTCAACAATCCACAAATCTGGATCAATCGCTGCTTCTTTTTCCAGCCAGCGGTCGATTCTATTTTCGATATCGTCCGTGGCCGCATCATCGCCGAAAGGCTCACGCCAGATTGCCGCACCATCGAGATCACGACTTTGAATATAGAGCCGGACCGCGCCAGGTCCCTGATATAGCTTGACCGCCACCGCGCCGGCGTCAGGATCGCCGCGCCGCACAATCGTCGCGAATGCGCCCGCAGCCTGCGCCTGGCGCAATTGCGCGGCAACGCGGATTTCCGTTTTGAGGCGCGCCTCGGTCATGCCGGCAAGCTGACGCCCGCCAGCGGCGCCGTCAATGCAAAAGGGTTTCGGGGCGGCAGGCCCCGCCAGGGCCTGCTCGGCCCCATTGCGCTGGGCTTCGATTCCCGTCAGCATGAATCTCTAACGTTGGCTGATTTGATGAACCGGACTTCAAAACAAAAGCCGCTAACGGAACTGGAGGGGACGGCCTTGGCGATCATGTCGCGGGAGGGCCCCTGCACGCCTTATCTCATCAAGGAAGCGTTTCGCAACTCGCCGTCTGAATACTGGTCGGGCAGCGCCGGCGCCGTCTATCCGATGATGAAACGACTGGAGGCGCGCAAACTCATCGCCTCGCGCGCAGACGAAACCGACGGCCGGGCGCGCCGCGAGTTTTCACTGACCGCCGCCGGCAAAACGGCGATGAAAGCCTGGCTGTTGAACGCCGATCGCGCCGCTGGATTTGGTTTCGACCCTTTGCGCACCCGATTGTTCTTCATTGAACTGATGACCGCCGAAGAGCGCAGGACCTTTCTCGGCAAAACCCGTGAAAAAATGCAAGGCGGCCCGCCCGCGCCGGACACGGACCTGCCGCATGTGAAACCGCTGCATACGCTCTGGTCGCAATATCGCATCAATGTGCTCAAGGCTTTTACAAAAAAATTCGGGTGACCCCGGAACGGTCCGCCTCGTCGAAAACTTGAATACCGCTCTATGCGGCGGCGGCGCTGGAAACAGCGCGCCGGATGGCCGCCTTCAACGCTTCGGCGCGCAGCGGCTTGGCGACAAGGTCATTGATGCCCGCGGCGAGCATGGCGTCGAGTTCACCTGGCATGGCGTCCGCGGTGACGGCAATGATCGGCACATTCGCCATCGGACCATTGCTTTCACGTATGCGCTGCGCGGCCTGCAGGCCGCTCATGCCAGGCATGTGTTTGTCCATCAGGACAAGATCATAATCGGCGGCCCTCAACCGGTTGATGCAGGACGGGCCGTCAATCACGAAATCCGCTTTTATGCCCCATGATTTCAAGAATTCACCCGCGACCATACGGTTGACTTCGTTGTCTTCGGCCACCAGCACGCGCAAATTGCTCAACTCGCTCGCTGCGTCATAAATGTCGTCCGCCGCCTCAGTGTCCGGTGATGGCGCAAGCGTCGCCGGCAGCACCACTTTAAAGGTTGCGCCGTCCGGGCCGGAACGCTCGATGGAAATGGCGCCGCCCATCAAATTGGTCAGCTTGCGGCTGATGGGAAGACCGAGGCCGGTGCCGCCATAGCGACGGGTGGTGCCGCGTTCGCCCTGTTCGAAAGGTTCAAAAATCTGCGTCTGCTGTTCTTTCGGCACGCCCCTGCCGGTGTCACGCACCCGAAAGACCAGCGCCATGTCCCCGCCCGGCCGGTCCTCGGTTTTAAGGCTCAAGATCACCTGACCGGCATCAGTGAACTTCACCGCGTTGGAGAGCAGATTCTGCAGAACCTGCCGCAAGCGAAGGTCATCGATCATCACGCGGGCCGGAACGTCGTCGGCCACGGATGCGTGAAGAGAGAGCCCTTTCGCCGAGGCGGTTTCGCGCCAGTTGTCCGTGACGAAACGGACGAGATCGCGCAACTCCGTCGGCCGGGCTTCGATCGACAACTTGCCCGCTTCAATTTTTGAAAGGTCGAGAAGATCGTTGAGAATAAGCAATAACGATTCGCCCGATTGCCGGATTGTCTGAGTCAGCTTGCGCTCATGTTCAGGCAGATCCGCATTCATCAGTGCGTCGGTTAGACCAATGACGCCGTTGAGCGGCGTGCGCAACTCATGGCTCATGGTTGCAAGAAAATCGGACTTCACCGCTTCTGCGCGTTGCGCGCGCCGGGCGGTTTCGCGCATTTCCATCATCGACGCATAGAGCTGCTCCTGAAAGATCACCGCCACCGCCGTTGCGATGCTGAGCGCCGCGATCGCCTGGAAAAACCTGTTGGTCTCCCGCGTATAGTCATAGGGCGCAATCATCGACGGCGCGCCCAGCGACACCCAATATAAAAACCCAATCACAAGCGCCCCGGCGGTCCAGAACGCCAGCGACGCGCGCCATCCGGCCATCAGGCCCGCCATCAGCGGCCCGAGAGCGAGCAGCGGCAGCGCTGCGGTGTTGATGCCGCCCTGATCCGGGAGTGCGCTGCCGAGGACCAGCGCCAGCAGCAGCACGCCATAGAACAGCGCATAAACCAGCGGACTTTTACACCATCGCATGGCTGCAATGGCGGCGAGAACAATGACAATGCCGCTGACAATAACCGTGTGGTCGTAGGTCCAGCGCCCATAAATATGGCTGATGAGCACCAGATTGATCAGTTGCGACGCCACCACCATCAGGCCGATGATCCACACGGCCCGTATGCGCATCACCCAAGCCGACTCGGCCTCAGGCGGCATGCGCAGATAACGCTCAAAGGCTTCAACCCAGCGTTTCATTATGGGACATCAACTCCGCGACAGTTGCTCGCAAAGATTGTAGTCAAATTTTCATCAAGAAAGGGTCAATGACGGCGATTTCGGCGCAAATTGAAAAGTTAAGCCGCCGTTTTGCCGGCCCGCTCACGGCGGAACTGCGTCACGCGGTCAAGCTGGCTTTGGATATCGGCGTTCACGACAAGACCAACAGCCGCCATCTCCGACAGGCTGTTGCAGACCGGAAGCGTCAAGGTCGCAACGGTGCCCTCACCCGGCGCGGACGTGAGCGATAATGCGCCGCCGTGCAGTTTGGCCAGCGAAAACGACAGGGACAGGCCGATGCCGGCGCCGGATGTTCCGCGTACGCCGCTTTTGTGCAGACCGGTAAAGCGTTCGCCAAGCCGGGCCAGCGCCATCTGGCTCATGCCGACGCCGGTGTCCGAGACCTCAAATGTCAACAGGTTGTCACGCGCGCTCAGCCGGACGCCGATTTCGCCGTCAGCCGTGAATTTCACCGCATTGGACAAAAGATTGAGAAGGATCTGCTTCACGGCCCGCTGATCAAGCAGCGCCTCCGGCAGATCGGGCGCAATATCGACCCGCAGGGCCAAGCCGGCCTTTTCCGCCTCGCCCCGGATCATTTCGGCGCAAGATCGGGCGATCGGCCCTGGCGGCGCCAATTCGGGCGCGAGCTTGTAGCGGCCAGCGTCAAGTTTGGCCTGATCAAGGAGCGCGGCGATCAGGGCTGACAGATGTGCGCCGGAGGACCGGATCAACCCGGCATATTCCTGGTATTTTTCGTTGCCGAGTGGTCCGAAAGCCTCGGTTTCCATGGCTTCGGCAAAGCCCATCATGGCGTTCAGCGGCGTTTTCAGCTCATGGCCGAGATCGGCGATCCGCTCCGGGGAAATCCCAGATGCATCAGGTCCCGTGGCGGCGCTTGCCGCCCGCCCGTTCCGGACGGCCTCCAACTCCAAGGCGCGCTCACGCAACAAAACCCCGATCCGCCGCCCTTGGGGCTGCATCGCCAATTCAACAAAAACCGCCGCAGCGCCGGGCCGGATCAGCCGCACCGCCGTGCGCTCCGCCGCCGTTCGGGAGGAGCCCATGAGCGTGCGCGCCAGCGCCTCTTTCACCGGGCCTCGATCCTCTCGGGGCACAAAATCGAACAGCGACCGCCCTTTCAGCCCGCCCTCGGCTCCAATCAGGACCTGTGCGCCAGGGTTGGCGGCGAGGATTTCGCCGTCCGCGCTGAGATTGAGGACAGGGTCGGCGGCCCCGGCGCGCCAGGCGGGCGCCCCCGATCCAAATCCCAAAGCGGCAAATAGACGGAACACCATCTGACTTCCGTTTTCGCAATCAGCGCCCGGACCCTGCCCGGACGGCCGATTCGTTAATTCACGTTCACCATGCGCTCAGCGTCGTTAACAAAATATAAATCCGAAAAACGGCGAAAAAATTGGCCTGCGCGGCCCGAAACGGTCGAATTTGATAATAATTCCGCTAGGATGATGAGCGCTGTCTTAAAGAGTGGGACGATAGGGTGACGGTCTTTGGGTTATTGACCGTTATCTTGGGAGAAAGAGACCTATGTCGCGTACAAAGAAGGGGTTGCGTCACATGACGAGCAATGGCCTCAGGATTGGAGGCCTCAAGATTGGGAGGCATCAGGGTTTCCGGCCGCACGCCGCGATCGCGGCGCTGATTGCGGGATTTGCCGCAACGACCGTGTCAGCGGATACGCTGGCGCAGCCGAAAGATACAACGCTGGAACGCCATGCCGCGAATTACATTCGTTTCCGCGAGGACGTCGCCGCGCTTGAGGCGATGCCGTTTGACAACGCAGAAGTCACCCGCGAGGCGCATCGCCGCCTCGCCGCCCACGACTCAGAGACGCTTTCGTCCGGCTGGGTGGCTTATGCAGCGCTCGTCGCCGCCGACCAGCCTGGCTTCGCCGAGGCCATCCAGGCGGAAATCAAGAAAAAGCCGAGAAAGCGCAAGGGCGTCATTGGCGGCAAAGACGGCCTGTTGACGAACATGGCCACGGACCCGTCTTTCCTGCGCAATATGCCGGGCGCGGACGAGGCCGTCGCGGCAGTGCTTGCCATGACTGCACAGGATGGCGCCCGCATCATTGATCTTGGCGAAGCCTTCAAGTCACAAGCCTACGCCATGCAGAAAACAAGCTGGGGCAAAAAACGCATTTCGCCGAGCCAGTCGCGTCTTGACGAAGCAGCCACCTACAGCCGCGGGCGCGCACGCCCTGCAGCCCCGGTTCTGGCGCGCGCCTCCAATGAGGGCGTGCTCGCGCCTTCGCTCGCCAGCGCCAAAGAAGAGTGGGCCGCCGACTGGGGCGCCGGAGCCAGCGCCGGACGGATGACGGAGAAGAACGCGGAAGTGATTATCGACCGTATTTTGAACCTCGCCGCACGCTATTCCATCGACACGCTGAACCCGAAGCTGGTTGACGTATATGCGAAAAACACCAAGGCCGAACGTTGCCTGTCCATGGCCAAGCTGACGCTCGATCAGTGCATCGCCGCGACACGCACGCCTTATGAGGAAGCGTTCTGCCTCGGCGAACATGGCCTGAAAGACGTGGCGACCTGTAATGGATGGGTTGCCGGCGCGGGCGCAAGCTAACGCTTCGTTTGTAGACGTTGTTTTTAGTTCATCGTAAAAAGGCCGCTCTAACGAGCGGCCTTTTTTCATTCAGGTTTCAGACACAGGTGGTGAAAAAATACCGGTCAGGCCGCGCCGGGTTCTTTTTCATCATCAGCCGCCGCCAACCGTTTGGCGTCCCAGTGTTTGATTTTCGCAGCTAATTGACTACCTAGGGGCCATGACGAAGTTTGATGACATCGCGGGCGATTTTACCTTTCTCGATGAATGGGATGATCGCTACAAATATCTGATCGACCTGGGACGTGCGCTGACGCCCTATCCTGAACAATATCGCGACGACGCCCATAAGGTTCGCGGCTGCGCCAGCCAGGTCTGGCTGCATGCCGCACGCGATGGCGACGTGATTACGCTGGAGGGCGATTCCGACGCGCATATTGTGAAGGGCCTCGTGGCGCTTTTGATTGCGCTTTATGACGGGAAAAGCCCGAGAGAGATGCTCGAAATTGATCCGCAACAAGCGCTCGCGCCGTTCGACCTTAAAGATCATCTCACGCCCCAACGCTCCAATGGTCTTCATTCAATGATCAGCCGCATCCGCGACATCGCTGCGCAGACGCAATCCCCGTCAGGCGCGCAGCAGTAACAAGTTGGGCGCGGCGAAGGGCGCTTGCCTCAGCCGCTCATGTAATGAAGCTGCTTACGCTCCGGCGCTGAGCGGGCTGTAAACAAGCCCTGCGCCTCTGCGTTTTTGAGCCGTTCGCGCAAAAGCCGTTCCATATATTCAAGCTGTAATTCGATAACTGGGCTGTCGCGGCTGTCCTCAACATTGATGCATGCATGCGACACCGTTGAACGGTCGCGATCAAAGTGCTGCGCCACTTCGTTTAAAGACAACTGACCGACAACATGAGCAAGATACATCGCCGTCTGCCGGGCCTTCGCCAGCATGGCGCCGCGGCGCATGGTCTTCATCAAGTCAGCATGAGGAATGCCATACGCCTCGCACGCGATTTCTTTCGCCATCCGCGCGGTTAATTTGCAGGCGCGCTCAGAAAAACGGTCCGATGCATTCGGCATGTACCCCTCCTGCTGGATAAAGCGCCGCGCAAAAAACGGGCCTAACTGTCAGTAAATATTAAGCGCATAGCAACGAAGGGGGACGAACGCCGCCACGCACCAAGACCGGTGCGTTAAGGTTGACGGCAAAATTTCTCGCGATTGCGAGTCAGGCGAGGAACGACAGGATCAGCACCAAAGCCAGCAAAACAGCGGCCCATAGCGCCATAAACCCAATCGGCCAGGACCGCGCGAGCTGTCCTTCTGGTCCGTGTACCGTATAAATTCGCGCCATCAGGGCTTGTAAGTTGCTGGAAAAAATCCCCCATAAGGCGATCCATGTTGCGCGCGACGCACCAGTCGCCCAGCCTAAAAACGCCCGGCCCGGAACGCGGTAGAACCAGTCAAAATCCAGATTCGTCGAGGCGACTTCGCTCGGATAAAGCCGAAACCGCACAAGCAGCGCAAAGGCGAGCGCGGCGAACAATAGCAATTGCATCTGGGTGATCACATGATCGGCCGTATAGGGCTGATACTTCACCTCATAAGGCAGGATCGAATACAGCGCCCCGGGAAAAACGCCGACGCCGATGCAAAGCGCAGCCGCGATTCCCATGGCCGCCAGCATTTGCGGCGGCGCTTCTTTCGGGCGCTTGCCGCTGTCATGACCGAAGAACGCAAAATAGGGTATCTTGATGCCGGAATGCTCAAGCACGCCCGCCGACGCGAATAAGAGCACCAGCCAGACGAAGAACAAGCCTTCATAGCCAAGCGCCGACATGGTGAGCGACTTTGCGACAAATCCGGAAAACAACGGAAAGGCCGAAATCGACATCGCGCCGATAATGCAGAAAACTGTCGTCGCCGGCATCGTTCTATAGAGCCCGCCGAGTTCCGTCGCTTTCACCGTGCCGGTCCGGTAGAGAACGGCGCCCATGCTCATAAAGAGCAGCGCTTTATAGATGATATGCACGAAGGCGTGCGCCGCGGCGCCATTGATCGCCAGCTCGGTGCCGACGCCGACGGCGCAGACCATGAAGCCGACCTGGTTGTTGAGGCTGTAGGCGAGCACCTTGCGCAGATTGTTTTCGATCAGCGCGAAAAAGACCGGGAAAACGGTCATGGCCGCGCCGATGTAAATCAGCGGATCGGCGCCGGGAAAACCGCGCGCCAGCGCATAGACCGCCAGCTTGGTCGTAAAAGCCGACAGCACGACTGAGCCGGTGACGGAGGCCTTCGGATAGGAATCCTGCAGCCAGTTATGGAGGAACGGAAAGGCCGCTTTGACGCCGAAGGCGAAGAAAATCGCCAGCGTTGCATAATCAGGCGCGCCGTCCGGCAGGGTGAGCGACATCGCTTCGAAGCCGAGCCCCCGCCCGTCCGCAGCAAATAGCGCCATCCCGGCGAGAAGGAGCAGACCCGATAAAATCTGCACCACCAGATAACGCATGCCGGCGGCGTAGGACTGCCGCGTGCCCGGCGCAAACACCAGAAACGCCGAGGTGATCGCCGTCAGCTCCCAGAAGATAAATAGCGTCAAGAGATCACCGGCGAGCGCGCCGCCAATGGCCGCTCCGGCATAGGCTAGTCCGGCGACATCCTGTACGCGGTCGCCGATGCGCCAGGCGTAAATCACGTTCAGCGCCGCGGCGATGTGAAAGATCAGCGCAAAGATGAAAGACAGCCGGTCGACCCTTAACGGCGTCGCCTCCAGCACCATGAACGGCGTGTCAAAGACGACGAAAGAGACGGCGAGACCTTTTTCATAGCCGATGAGAACAGCCGCGGAGACAGCAAGGCCGACGAGATAAAGCGCCGCGCGCGCCGTCGGCCCCAGCCCGAGGCCGATCAGGGCCGTGAGCGTCACAATGGCGCCGGGGCTGGTCAGGACGGCGTAAAGATCAGCGGTCATAGTAATCCTCCGGCCGCATCAGGATCTTACGCAAATGCTGCCCCGCCAGGACAATGAAGGAAAAAGAAACGAAGCCGAAGATCGCGTAAAACACCCCGAACGATTCAACCGGAAAATATCCGTGCAGATCGACAACAAAGCCGGCGAGCGCGAAAACGACGCACAGACCGATCAAAATGATCCATACCGCCCGGCGTGTAGAGGGTTTGTCGAAAAAACCTTGCGCTTCATCTTCACCCGCCGGATCGCTTTGCGCGTCTTGAGATGGCGCAATCGCATTATCGTGTTCATTCATCGCGCAAGGCTCCCGTGGTCGGCGATCGGCGCAAGATAGGCTGTCAGATCCGTCATGAAGAAAAATAAGATAACGCAGCCAAGCGCTGTCATAACGATCGGGATCAGACAAAAGACCGGGGCTTCGCTGATCCGGACCGGCTCCTCCGCTGCCGGGGCGTCGCCTGGCGCCGGCTCTCTGGCGTAGAAACCGTTAAGCGCGATCGGCAACAGATAGACGATGTTGAGAAGCGATGAGACCATCAGCACCGCGATGATTGCGATCTGACTGGCGTCCGCAGACCCCATCATCAAAAAGAATTTTGGCCATGACCCGCCCATAGGCGGCAGGCCGATGATCGACACGGCGCCAACAAAAAACGCGCCGAAAGTGACCGGCATCACCCGGCCCATGCCCTTCAGTTCCGAGACCAGGGTTTTGTGATGCGCCACATAAATCGCCCCGGCGCACATAAAGAGCGTCATTTTGCCAAGCGCATGCGCGGCGATCTGCGTCGCGCCGCCCATCACCCCCCAGGACGTCGCAAGCATGGCGCCAAGCGTCACATAGGAAAGCTGCGACACCGTGGAATAGGCGAGCCGCGCTTTCAGGTTGTCCTTGTTCATGGCGATGGCGGAACCAAGCAGAATCGAGATCGCCGCAATCCACATGAACGGCTCGGCGACGCCGCTGACCGACAGGAAGTCGACGCCGAAAATGTAAACCGCGATTTTAAGGACGGAAAAAACGCCGGCCTTCACCACCGCCACGGCATGCAAAAACGCTGAGACGGGCGTTGGCGCGACCATCGCATTCGGAAGCCAGGGGTGGACCGGCATCAGCGCCGCCTTGCCGACCCCAAACACATAAAGCGCCAGCAAAACGCCCGCGAACGGACCCACCGCGTCGGCGTGGCCCGCCATGACGCCGCCTTCCGTAAAGTCGGTGGTGCCGGTGATCGCGTAGGTCCAGACGATCGCCGGCAATAACAGCCCGATCGACGTCGCCATCAAAACGCCCAGATAAACCCGGCCGCCGCGCCGCGCATTGTCGTCGCCCTTATGCGTGACCAACGGAAATGTCGACAGCGTCAGGACTTCGTAGAAGACAAACAGCGTGAACAGGTTCGCCGCAAAGGCGACGCCGATCGCCGCCGAAATCGCGATCGCGAAAGACATGTAAAATCGCGTTTGATGTTTTTCGTTTCCGCCGCGCATATAGCCGAT
>JBCBSY010000019.1:0-12204 GCA_039818925.1 Pseudomonadota bacterium
CCATAAGCAATTCAAAGCGCCGCTTGTTAAACTCGGTGCCGTAATATTTGAGCATGGAGGAGTTGGCGCCGACGCCCTGACCGGCCTTGGCTTCGTCCTTCATGCGTTCCAGCGTCAGCAAAAAGGCCCAGCCGTCTATTTCCGCCTGCGCGATTTTTGCACGCAGCAATGGATCGGAAAGACGGCCGTTTTCAAGACCAAGCTCCGCTGCGGCGACCTCGCCCATGCCGCGCCCGCCAAGCAGACCTCCGCCGCCGGCGGAAATCATTTCCCGTTCGTGGGTTAAGAGATATTTCGCAACGTCCCAGCCGCGATTGATCTCGCCGACAATCGCCGAGACGCCCGGCGCATACTCCTTCGGCGCCGTCGCGTCGTCAAAAAAGGTCTCGCAAAAGGGCGACTTGCCGGAAATCAGCTTGATCGGTTTGGTCGACACGCCGTCCTGTTCCATATCCACGAGAATAAAGCTGATCCCGTTGTGTTTTGTCGCTTTCGGATCGGTGCGCACCAAGACGAAAATCCAGTCGCTTTCATCGGCATAGGACGTCCACACTTTCTGGCCGTTGATCAGCCAGTGATCGCGTCCGTCGTTTCCGACGAACTCTTCACACTTGCATTGCAGCGACGCGAGGTCGGACCCGGCATTGGGTTCGGAATAGCCCTGACACCAGCGAATTTCGCCGCGCGCGATAGGCGGCAGGAAATGCGCTTTTTGTTCATGGGTTCCATATTTTAAGAGCGCCGGACCAAGCATCCAGATGCCGAAACTTTCCAACGGCGAGCGGCATTTCAGCGACCGCATTTCCGCCTTCAGCACTTTCACTTCTTCCTTGGAAAGACCGCCGCCGCCATATTCCTTTGGCCAGGCCGGCACGGTCCAGCCCTTTGCCGCCATGCGATCGAGCCAGATTTTTTGCGCATCGGACTGAAACGTCCATTGCTTGCCGCCCCAGCAGATATTTTCTTCACCACCGGCGCCGTCGCGCATTTCCTTGGGGCAGTTTTCTTCCAGCCAGGCGCGCGCCTCTTCGCGAAATTTTTCAAGGTCAGCCATTGGTCGCAACTCCTTTATAGAGATAAGGCGGGCGGATGCTGTAACGCAATTTTCCGCACGGTGATTTTGTCAAATTTCGCTGTTCCAAGGCGCGGCAGGCGCGACGGCGAAATCCAGATGCGCTCCGGCACTTTAAACGCCGCGAGGTCGTCCGCAATAAAATCGCGCAGGTGAACTGCGTCAACCGTCATGCCTTCCTTAGGGTAGACAACCAGCCCGACACGCTCGCCCAGAACGTCGTCCGGAACAGAGAAAACAACAGCTTCGGCGACATCGCCATGCTCATAGACACGGTTTTCCACTTCAAGGCAGGAAACATTTTCTCCACCGCGAATGATCAAGTCTTTGATGCGGTCGACGATGTAAACATAATCTTCATCATCCATGCGCCCGAGATCGCCCGACCGGAACCAGCCATCAGGCGTCACCGCTTTTTCCGTGTCTTCCGGCAAATTGTGATAGCCGCGGAAATTGGCGGGGCTTCTGATCCAGATCTCGCCCACTTCTCCGCGGGGAACTTCTTCGCCGTCCTTGACGATCTTGATGTCGGTCACGGGCGGAACCGGCCGGCCGGTCGAATCCGGGCGCTCCTGATACTCCGCCAGCGAGATGACGCAGCCCATGGCGTTGGTTTCTGATAGTCCGTAGCCAGATGATGGATTCGCCTGCTTAAAGGTGGATTTTAACCTTTTAACGTGATCCGCCGGGCGCTTGGCGCCGCCGGAACCGATATCCATCAGCGTCGGCAAGCCATCCTCGCCGACCGCCTCCATCAATTCGAAAGACTGGCTTGGCACGCCGACAAAATTGGTGAGCTTTTCCCGATTGATGATGTCGCCGGCTTCTTTTGCGTCCCAGCGATACATCATCGCGACGCGCCGGCCGACCATATAGGACAGAAGGAAAATTGAGTGTGACCCGGTGACATGGAAGAGCGGCACCGCCAGCAGAATGCCGGGATCATCGCCGAACAAGCTGACGCCGCCGCGCGCTTCCTTCACAGCGGAAGCCACGAACGCCCAGGAAAGCAGCGTCGAGATGGCGCCCCGATGCGTGAGCACCACGCCTTTGGGATGTCCGGTGGACCCCGAAGTATAGACGATGCAGAAATCGTCATCAGGCTGAATGTCTACTACCGGGGGCGTCTCCTGATCCGACCCCGCCAGCAGGTCTTCATATCGGTGATCGGCGCCGTCGGCTTCGTCCCGCGCCAAGACAAGCGTCAGCCCCATCTCCTCTTTGAACGGGGCGATATATTCAAGGCGCCGGCCGTCGGCGATGACGATCTTGGCGCCGCAATCGGTAATGCCGTATTTCAGTTCATCCGCTTTCCACCAGGCGTTCAACGGCACCACAACCGCGCCGAGTGAAATCACCGCCATATAGCTGACGCACCATTCCGGGTAATTGCGCATGGCGAGGGCGACGTGATCGCCCTTTTTCACGCCAAGCTCGGCCTGAAGCGCATGCGCGAACCGGCAGGCCCGCCGCCACAGCTCGGCGGTGCTCATTCGCTCATCCTCAAAAATCAGGAATTCTTTTTCGCCATGGGTCGCAGCGCCATAGGCGAACAGGCCCGGGAGCCCCGCCGGCGCGTTTTCGAAAACACGATAGGTGTTCCCGCGAATTTCGGCCTCGCCGACCTTAAAGAGCGGGTTTTCGGTCAGGAGCTGGAAAGCGGCGGCGGCGAGTTTTTGCTGATCGAGCGGCGCGACATCGGCCATGAGTGTCGGGTTCCTTCCTTTTCAAATCTGGTCGATACGTCTTCTTAGCGGAGGGGCCGCCCGCGCGGAACAGCGGCTTGCAGTCAGCCGCGGTTAATTTTTTGCCAGCCGGGCGGCGGCGGATTTGACCATCGAACGGGCCGCGCGAAGGCCGGTGCGCTCAACGCCATCGGGGAACCCTTCAAACCGCCACAGAGCGCCCAAGGCCGCCAGATAAACACCTGCGCCGATCGCCACATCCGCGCCAAGGCGCAAAACCGGATCGAGCGTTTCGAGCGGCGCCGCGTGGGGGCGCAGCAGCAAAAACCAGATCGCCATTGCCGCCACCGCGCCGAGCGAGCGACGCGCCGCGGTCAACGGCTCCCAGAACGGCGCGCCGCTCGCGCGTGCGTAGAGCGCCAGATTGAGCGCCACATGAAAGATTCCCATGACCGCAGCGGCGATTACCGCGCCTTGCAAGCCGTGGGTCACCGTCGCCCAGACGAAAACCGGCATTCGGACCAAAAAGAAAATCAGCTCACGGAAGAAAACCAATCGGGTCAACCCAAGCGCCACTGCATAAGACTGAACAGCGAAAAATAAAGACTGCAGCCCGATCACCGGGGCCAGAAGCGCAATCACCGGCGCCGCGGCGGCCCATTTTTCACCGAGTAGAACAGCGGTGAAATCCGTCGCCACGAAGCATAGCCCGAACGCCGCCGGCATGGCGACCGCGCCCAGCGCCTCCACGCCGCGCAAGAAGGCAAGACGCATGCGCGGCGGGTCTTCCTGCATTTCCGATAAGCCCGGATAGAGCGCGCGCGTCACCGGCGCCGCAAGCTGCCCCGCAATCAGTTCGGACAGATGCATGCCCAGGAAAAAGACCCCCGCCCCGCCAGTCCCGGCAAAACGCGTCAGCACCGGCACGTCGAGCTTGTTGTTGAGCGCCGCCATGAAACTGACCCCGGCAAGCCAGCTAGAAAAGCCGAAAACTTTCTTGAACGATTTGAAACTGAAGGTCGGCGCATAGGGGCGCAACAAATAGGAAAGCAGGCATTGCGTCGCGGCGCCCGCAACGATCCCCAAAATCAATGCCCAGTAGCTGCGATAGATGATGGCGATCGCCAGCGACACGCCGACACCGACAAGGCGCGTGATGATCGTGACGATGAATTCCCGCGAGAATTTCAGATCGCGCTCAAACTCATAAAACCGCGGATTGATGAAACCCATCAGGACCGGAACGGAGGCGACGCCGGCAAACGCCCAGAACAGACGCGGATCGCCGTAAAAGGACGCCGCCAACGGCGCGACCGCAAACAAGGCAACGCCGATGATCAGCCCGCGCAACGCCGATAGCGTGAACAACGTATTGAGATCGTCGCGGCCCGCATTGCGAAATTTCACCACCGCCTGACTGACCCCGATATCTGAAATCCCTTGCAGGAACTGCATGGTGATGGTCGCGGTTGCGACAATGCCGATATCTTCCGGCACGAGCAGCCGCGCCAGAATGATCGTGTTCAGCGCGCCGAGCGTGCGCGCGATCATGCCGGCCCCCATGATCCAGGCGGCGCCGCGGGCGACCCGTGAGGAAAGCGTCGCGGTTTCGCGTTGCAGCTTTTCCTGTGGCGGCGTTTCCCGAGGTGAAATCAAGTCGGTCATCTACGTCTCATCAGAGCGCCATATGTCCGGGCGCCGTCCTGCTGGAGTTGTCTCGCAAGACGTCTGGCAGGCCTAGCCCTGTTCTTTCGGCAATACGACACTAGCGGAACGAGATTAACGCGGTTTTGCCGGCCGACAGCGCTTGCGCCGGCGCGCATCCTGCGTATGGTGCGCCGCCAATCAGCCAACCGCAAAGTGACCATGCCCCACGCCTCCGCCCTGATGACCGTGATGATCAACGCCGCCCGCAAAGCCGCGCGCGGCCTGACCCGTGATTTCGGAGAGACGCAGTCGCTGCAGGTCTCGCGAAAAGGCGCTGCGGATTTCGTCAGCCGCGCCGACCACAAGGCGGAGCAGGATATTTTTGAGGCGCTTTCGCGTGCGCGGCCGAAATATGGCTTCGTCATGGAAGAACGCGGCGAGGTTGAGGGCGTTGATAACTCCAACCGCTGGATCGTCGATCCGCTCGACGGCACTACAAATTTTCTTCACGGCCTGCCGCACTTCGCCATCTCCATCGCCTTGGAACGCGACCGTCAGCCCCATGCGGGCGTTATCTATAATCCGGCGACGGATGAGTTGTTCTGGGCGGAAAAAGGCGAAGGCGCCTATCTCAATGACCGGCGAATCCGGGTTTCCGGACGATCTGATTTAAGCGCGAGCCTGTTCGCCTGCGGGTTACCGTTTGCCGGACGGCCGGGACGAACCCGCGCGCTTGAAGAGGCCGACCGCGTTCTGGAGAAAACCGCCGGTGTAAGGCGCTTCGGGGCCGCAGCGCTCGATCTTGCATTTGTGGCGGCGGGCCGGTTTGACGCATTCTGGGAACGCGACCTGAATAGCTGGGACGTCGCCGCGGGCGCATGTCTGGTGCGCGAGGCCGGCGGGCTTGTGACAGAGATTGACGGCGGCAAGAAATTTTTGTCCGGCGGATCGATCCTTGCGGCGAACCCGGAGATTTACGAACAGGCGAAAGCGTTATTGTCTGCGTAGCCGAAGCGACGTTTAAGCAGCCGCACTGTCTTGCGATGTTTTGGGATTCGCTGGACGCCAGAGCGGACCGACCGCAACCAGCAGAACGATAATATTGAAGACAGCATTTGACACATTGCCCGACGTGATCGACCCGGCGCTGTCCAGAATAAACCAGGACAAAATGCTGGCGAGAACGGTTTTGCGCACAGCCTCCGGCGCTGCGTCATATACCGATTGCGACAGGCGCCAGATCATCACGCCCCAGCCGAACAGAAACCCGCCCGCGAGCGCCGATAAAAAGCGCGTGTCGGGCGAGGCGTAAGTGGTCGCGCCGTCAATCGGCCAGCTCAAAAGATCAAGCGTCCATCGCGCCGGCTCCAATGTCGCCGCCATGGTTCCCAGAAAGAAGACCGGTCCAAATGAACCGACGACAACAGCGGTGATTTTCAACCACAGCTTATGGAAATCATGAGACATGGGTGCGCCCGCCCAGAAGCAAAGCCCGGACATCTCCGTTCACCCGGAAGCTGACGGTCAACAGATAGGCGGACAGGAACAGCATGCCGCACGCCATCGTCATGAGTCCAAAACCAATTCCGGCAGAACTGAACTCATGGCGCCACATCACCCACAGGGCCGCCAGCAACAGAAAGGTCAGAAAGTCGAGATTGAACTGGCCGGGCCAAGCCAATTGTGAGATGTCGCCAAAGAATACGGGGACCAGGTTCCAGCCATGGTTCAAGCCGACGATCAGGGTGTAGATTGCAATCGTGATAAAGACCGCGATGAGAAAAATCCGGAACAGCAACATGAGCGCCTCTCCAATTTGTAGCACTTGCTACATTTTCCTATATAACTTTGTAGCGACCGCTACAAGACCAAATTTATGAGCAAGCTGGAAAAACGCGCCGACGCGACGCGGCGGCTTGCCGCGCATCTTCTGAAGACCGGATTGTCGCAAACCAGCCTGCGGCAACTGGCGACAGCTGCGGGCGTCAGCGACCGGATGCTGCTATATTATTTTGACAGCAAGGCAGACGCGCTCGCCTCGGCGCTCGGCGCGATTGCAGGCGAGCTTACCGGGACACTGGAAGCCGCCATCCCCGAAGGACGCAAACTTCCGCCGGCGGAAATGATCAAGGCGACCTCCGGGCTCATTCGCGCGCCGGAAACCAAAGCTTTCTTTTATCTCTGGACGGAAACCGTCGCAGCAGCGGCCCGCGGCGAGGAGCCCTATCGGACAATCGCCAACGCAATCGCCGAAGGATTTCTGATCTGGATTGAAAGCCGCTTAAGCGGCGGAGACACAAAAGCCAGGCGCGCCACAGCGGCGATGATCCTCGCCATGATCGATGGTCTGGCGCTACTTGAAATCTGTACGGACGAAAAACGCGCGGGGATGGCCGCGAAACAGATGGAGACGCTAGAGCATCCGGGGTTTGACTAACAGGTTACGATGCTGACAATCAGAGTTTATTTGCAGAGACATGTCGATAGCGACTGAAAATGCGCCACGGCGCTCAACCGAAGAGAACGATGACGCCACCGGCAGACGAATTAACGATTGAAGCTTTGCGCGAGAGACTTAAACGCGAACGCCTTGCGCAATATGTTCGCCTGAGAGGTGGTTTCTCTATTCCCATCGCAGGAGCAATCTACTGGCTTGTTCTCGGTCTTCTCGGGTATCGTCTAGAATTGTCTGATTGGGCGATAGTCGCCTTTTTCGGGTCTGGCGCCATTTTTCCATTGGCGCTTTTGCTGTCCAAGTTGCTTAACAACCCATTTATGAAAGACACATCCCCGGTTGACGGCGTCATACTCCCAGCATTTATTAGCATGCTTCTTTTTTGGTCATTCATTGTCGCAGCAGCGCAAACGGCGCCGAGTCTTATTCCGCTCATTCTTGCAATCGGCATGTCGTTGCATTGGCCGGTCATTGGTTGGAGCTATGGGCGGATTTTTATCTATAGCGCCCACGCTGTAACTCGTGCAGTCATTTCAGTGTTGATCTGGTTTGTTTTTCCGGACGAACGCCTAACCTGGTTGCCGATGTCCGTTGCCGCTATTTACGCGATCACTGTAGTGGTCATCTGGGTCGACAGCGGCCGATTAAAAAGCGCGTTCCGGTGATGTCGACCGGCGGCGCACAAAACTACTGAAAACACACAATCAGTTGTTTTAGACCATCATCACGATACATGATCGGCAATACAATCAGTGCATTTCGCTTTTGCATCTAAACGCAGCGATAATGGCGATAGCGCCAGCGCACTTCCTGCGGGTTGGCGGTCTCGCCGTCAAAGACGGCGCGCAGATTATAGGCGCGGCAATGGGCGTCCGCTTCAGCCTGCAGGTCGTCCGGATCGTAGTCGTAAGGGTCGTAGGAGACCGAAATGGTCTCCCCACTGTAAGGCGCTTCATAGCTGGCGCAGGCGCCAAGCAACACCGCCGCGCCAATGGCTGCCAAAACTCTCAGCTTCATCACGGCTCACCCTCACCCAAAAACAACGCGACCCTTTCCGGTAGCCTATCAAGCCTGACGCAAATTAAAAAGGGCGCGGGGGTCGGCCCCGCGCCCAAGTTGAGAGAGCTACACTTTAAAGGGGAAAGCGAAGGATCAGCCTCGCTTTTGGGGCGCCGGGTGAAAATCCCGGCGCAATCTGTCCGTTAGGCCGCGTCTGCGTCTTTCAGGACTTTCACATTGCCGGCTTTGCCGCCGGAGATCGAAATCTTGCGGGGTTTCGCCGATTCCGGAATTTCCCGGCGCAATTCGATATTCAACAGACCGTTGACCAGCGACGCGCCGGCGACTTCCACATGCTCTGCGAGCTGGAAGCGGCGCTGGAATGAACGCCCAGCAATGCCCTGATGAAGAAAGGTTCGGCCGTCGTCATTGTCGGACCGCGACCCGGTCACAGTCAGGGTGTTTTCGTGAAGCTCGACATCAAGCTCGTCTTCAGAGAAGCCGGCGACGGCGAGGGTCACGCGATAATCATTTTCGTCAATCCGCTCAATGTTATAGGGCGGGTAGCCGCCAGTCTCCGCCTTGCCCGCGGAATCGAGCAGATCGAAGACGCGGTCAAATCCGACCGTTGAGCGATAAAGGGGGGTTAGATCGAACGTACGCATTTTTAGTCCTCCTAAAAGAAGCGAGGGTTAATGGATCCGCACCCATATCCGCCTGACGGCCGGATGGGCGCGCGCGGAGCCGTTTGGCCTCCGCTAGAGATGAGATAGGCGCCGCGCGCGCGAGTTCAAGAGTGCGTGGGGCGCCGCGGAATTCGCGGCCCGGCAACTGGCGCGGCACAGAAACCGTGGTAAACACCCGCCCGACATAGAAGACGGGAGCCTTCAACCATGACCAACAAGACACCTCTTTACGCTGGCCTGGCCGCGGCGCTCGCGCTCGGACTTGCAGCGTGTGGCGGCGCAAACGAAAACGACGCCGATACGAACGCCGCGGCGCCGGCGGCGATGGATAACGCCGCCCGCATCGATACGGTGCTCGCGGGAGATCACCGCACCGACGAAGAGCGGGCGCGCGATATATTCCGCAATCCAAAAGAAACCCTGCTGTTTTTCGGCGTTGAGCCAGACATGACAGTGGTCGAAGTCTGGCCAGGCGGGGGCTGGTACACCCAAGTTATTGCGCCTTATCTGAAAACCGGCGGCGGCAAATTCATCGCGGCTTCGTTTTCACCGGACGGCGCCAGCGAGCGAACCCTGAACGCCCTCAACCGGTATCGCGAAACCTATATCGACAATCCGGAAATCTACGGCGATGTCGAACTGACCGCCCTTGGAGAGGGTCATCACATCGCCCCGGAAGGGTCTGCGGATGTGGTGCTGACCTTCCGTAACGTGCATAGCTGGCAGGGCCGGGACATGGTGGAACTGGCGTATGCTGAATTTTACCGCGCGCTGAAACCCGGCGGCGTTCTCGGCGTTGTCGAACACCGCGCGGATGGGGCCGAGCTGCCGCGAGACGGCTCCCGGGGCTATGTATACACCGAAGACGCGATCGCGTTCGCGCAAGCTGCCGGGTTTGAACTGGAAGCCGCATCTGAAATCAACGCCAACGCCGCGGATACCAAGGACCACCCCTTTGGCGTCTGGACGCTGCCGCCATCGCGCCGGTCATCGGAGATTCGCGGTCAGGAAGATCCGGATTTTGATCGCGCGAAATATGACGCCATCGGTGAAAGCGATCGCTTTACGCTGAAGTTCCGCAAGCCGCTGGCGGCCGACGGCGCGCTTCTCGAATAGTGACGCAAACAAAGCCCGACGACGCGCTGATTGCGGCGGCGAGGAAAGCCTTCGCCGCCGAATTTGGCGCGATGCTCAAACTGGT
Organism: Pseudomonadota bacterium; assembly: GCA_039818925.1. Classification (GTDB taxonomy): domain Bacteria; phylum Pseudomonadota; class Alphaproteobacteria; order Caulobacterales; family Parvularculaceae; genus Hyphococcus. The sequence continues at coordinate 9,746 of JBCBSY010000019.1, forward strand.
TCCGAAAAACGGCGAACCGATCTGGATCGATGGCCGGCAAGCGCCGCCGGTTGTGTCGCCGACGCCCCTCGAGACAAGTACGGCCCCCGCCTGCACCTGGCGCGGCGCCCGGGAGACGCTGCTGCGCGTTCTTTCCAGCGAGCGCGCCTTTGAAAGCGCGTTCGTATCGGGGCGCGTCAGCGTGTCCGGCGATATGAGCGTGATGGCGCGCCTGGAATTGGGGGCGAGACAATGACCGGCTTTATCGACATCCCCGGTAATGAACCGCCAGCGGGCGCAAGCGTTGAAACCATTGCCGGGCCGGACGGCGCCCCGTTGAGAGCCGCTTTTTTTCCAATCGATCAGGCGCGCGGCACGGTCCTTCTGTTAACCGGCTGGTCCGAATTCATTGAAAAATACATCGAAACCGTCCACGACCTTCAGGCGCGCGGATTTAACGTGGCGATGATGGACTGGCGCGGACAGGGGCTGTCTGATCGCCAAGCCGTTCGCGAATGCAAATGGCAGGGTTATTTCCGTATCCTGAGCGATGACCTGGCCCATTTTTTTGAAAACCATGTGAAGCCGCGTTTTGACGGACCTTACATTCTGATGACGCACTCCATGGGCGGGATGCCGGCCTTGATGCTGTTGAGCACGGGCTATGAAGGGTTCTCGCGCGCGGTCCTGTCTGCGCCGCTGACAAAGCTTTTCCCCGATCCGCAAGACGCCATCCTGCGCGCGGTTGCCAACGCAGCTTCAAACCTTGGCCTCGCCCGCAGCGAGACTGCGCGCGGCCGCGATCATGCGGATGTGTTTGAGGGCAATATTTTCACCAGCGATAAACGCCGCCACGCGATGTTTCGCGACCTGAAGCTCGCCGAGCCGAAAGCCGCCTCCGCATCGCCCACCTATGGCTGGGTCAATGCCGCGTTCAAGGCGAGCAAGGCGATCCACGCGCCCGGCGCGCTGACAGGCATCAAAGTTCCGGTTTTGATTATTTCGGCGGGCGGCGAAAAGCAGATCGACGGCGCCGATCACCACACCATCGCAGACGCCAGCGACATGGTCTCCTGCACGCTCATTCCCGGCGCCCTGCACGAGATCATGATGGAGCGTGACTCCATTCGCGATCAATTCTTCAAGGCGTTCGACGACTTCGTCGCGCCCGTGTTCGCGGCCCCCTCGCCGGCAGCTTAACGGTCACTGCAAGCGCGCACAAAATCGCCCGTATCGGCGCCAAAATTTCGAACTTCTTCATAATGTTCGCCAACGCCAACGAAAGCGCAATCGAAAATGATGGGCAGCGGCGCTGAATGCAGAATGTCCTGGCCGTCCTGCATCTGCATATGCAAATGTGGATATACCGTATCACCCGAAAGTCCTAACAGACCAAGCGTCTCTCCCGTCGCAACACGATCACCCAACTTCACGTTCAGCGACCCTTCTTTGAAATGCGACATCACCAGATAGGCGTCTTCGACTTGCAAAATGACATAGTTGCCAAGGCTGGCATCTTCGCCAAAAGACTCATAATTTTCCGGCTTCTGAACGCCTGCATCCTGCGTCATATGATTGTCCGGCATATCGCGGCGAACGGCGGCGACAACGCCGCCTAGGGGTGCAAAAATCTTACGTCCATATGCCGGCCAGTTGTCAAGCTTCGTTAAATCACCCACCGCCAGATCGCCCGAGTCTTCATCCAACACCGTGAAGTCCAACGCAAATCGCTGTGTAATTCTCTGCATTCCCAACTCACGCGCCGGCTCGCTTGCCAACGAAACGCGTCGATGATGCGCAAATAAGTCGTTGCCTGCGAAAATATACGCTGTCCCCTCCAGCGGCGGATGGGCCAGTATCGGACCATCATAATTAACCGGTTGAAACATCGCCTCGAAGGAGCCGCCATCATAAAACCCGCGCAACCTCACTTCGCTGACCGTCTGGCGGACATGTAAATCGGGAAAAGGGCTAAAAAGATGCAACTCGCCTCCCGCCGGAATAATTCGGTTCGGCAGCATAGTGATTGCGCCTGGCAAACCGTTTCCATCCATGATTCGGCGCTTAAGAATTTGACCCGCCTCGTTGTAGAGCCTTAGGTCGAGATAATTGAGCGTCTTGTCCTCGTCATGACTGTTGTTTAGCAAGAGGTCGAAATTCAAGCGAAGCAATTCCCCGCGCCGTTCCAAATATACTGTTTCGGGAAGGACTCGCTCCACCGTGACCGCAGGTTCGGCGCCAACGCTCATGCTCGCCGTCATAGAGAAAAACAGCGAGACCAAAGACAACAGGACGCCTCGGCGGCTTTTTAAAAGTCGCATGCTCAATCCTCTTTCAGGGCTCAGGAAAACGGGCGTCTCGCTCGCCAGCGTATGCCGCATGCGCCGCTGCATTCAACAACCGCGAGCCGACATGACGGGTTTTCTCGACGAAGCGGTTTTAAAACTACTGGCTGACTGACCGGTCGCAAACGTTTCGTC
>JBCBSY010000020.1:0-11700 GCA_039818925.1 Pseudomonadota bacterium
AAGATTCCCTGCATCAGTTGCGCAAAGAGTGCGTTGAGCGCGGTGTCGGGGAAGCGCTCAAAGAAGCCGCTGCGATAAATTTCCAGTTCCTCCGCCAACACATCCGGCGGCGGCGCCCACATGCCAGCCTTGAATTCCGCCAGCGCGTCTGCGGGCATTTTCTGAAACATGAAGTCCTGCAAGACAAAGAGCCCGAAATTGAGCGTGATCAAAACGGCGCCGACAATCATCAGCGTGGTCGGCCTCCAGCGCCTTGCGCCCGCGACGATGAACCCCGCGACCGAATAAGCGACCAGAATATCGCCATACCAAAGAAGGTAGTTGTGCAGCATGCCAATGACGAACAGCCAGAACAGCCGGCTGCGATGAAGGCCGGCTTTCGGGCTCGGCTTTTCCTCGCCGAGAAACAACACAATCCCGGCGCCGAACATCAAGGAAAATAATGTGATGAACTTGAACTGGAAGAGGCTAGTGGAAACGGTCCACCAGAACGCGCCGCCATCGTCAAAGAAAGCAGCAAAAAGCGCCGGGTTGCTGAGCGCGTACCAGGGAAAACCAAAGGCGAGAATGTTAACGGCGAAAATGCCGAGAATAGCGACGCCGCGCAAGACATCCAGGCTTTCGAACCTGTCCTGTTTTGGTGCTGCAATCATGTTCGCCCCTCCCGCAAGCGGCTATGATCGCGAAGTCCACGGGAAAAGCCAAGCTTTTAACCGGAGGGTTTGCGTTTGAAAAAGCGCAAAGCAGCGACAACGAAGGCCGCAATAAGGCTTGCAAATCCAAGCGCCAGCCCCGGCATGCCTGACCCAAACTTCATAGTTGTCGCAAACTGCTGGGTCAGCACCAGCGGTTCATTGGTCGCGATAAGCTCTGCTGCAAAGGCGGTGAGAAAGGCGTTCTCGACCAGTTCGGCGCCCACATAGATCGTGGGGAGCAGCACGAGAAAGCGCAAGAAAGACTGATCAAGCCGCAGGGCTTTCAGGCCCAGTCCTATAGCGTTCACGATCACGAAAAAATTCATCAGCGCATAGGGAACATCAAGCGCCTGCCACAGCAGGTAATCGCCGCGCTCAGCGCCCATCGCCTGCAAGGAGCGCACAGGTTCAATCGCCGGGATGCCCGGTTTGGTCTCCGGCAAAACGCCGCCTGCCGCCTCCAGCGCGCGCGTCCACGGGCTGTCCATGGAAAACGCCCAGGTGGAGAACGCCATCAAAATCACGAACCAGATCGCAAAGCCGGCCCAGCTGGCGCCAGCAATACGTTGATGGAGCCAGCCATTCATCTAAAACAGAAAACCTTCTTTGAACGTTAGTCCGTCAGCGTCGGCGAATTTGGCGCTGTCGCCTTTTTTCTCGATATCGAAAGCGGCGTGAATAAAGCCGTTATAGTTGCGGCTGTCGATGGTATCGACCGCCATGAACTCCGCGCGGGCGGCATCACGCATCACAGTCAATTTGATAAAGCCGTGATGATCGCCGGACAAAAACCGCACATCCTTATTCTCGCGATTGGTGAGGAGCGCATATTCCGCGCCAGAGCCGCCCAGAAATTCCCGGCGATAGGGAGATGGCGATGTCACCGAATGGGTCCCGAGTTCAACACCCATGTGACCGCCATTGCGATCAACGAGGTCATTGGCCCACCAAGTGTGGGTGTCGCCGGTGACGACGATCATGCCGCCGGCGCCGGCGTCACGCACCACGTCGTAAAACCGTTCCCGCGCCGCGGGGTAACCATCCCACGCATCGAAGTTCAGCGGCAGCCCAAGTGATGATGACTTTACGAACGCGCGCGCTTCGTTCCATTGCTGCTCCAGCTCGACAATCTGCGTTTCCGTAACATGCGGCGTCAGATCCGGCGCAGTGACTTTGGCCATAATAATCTGATTGGCGATCAGCCGCCAGGGCTGGTTGCCAGCAACTGAATTCTTCAGTGTACGGTCCAGATAATCGATCTGCGCCGCGCCCAGCATCTCGCGCGTTTCATCCCACAGGATCTGATCGCGAAACTGTGCCACGTCCTCGGGCGTCTTCAGCGTTGGGACCACTTCGGAATATTCAAACTGACGCGCCCGCGCCATCAGCCGCGTTTCCAGCGCTGCAATGGTCAACAGATCGCCATAGGAAAAAGAGCGAAAAAACGCCTCGGGCGCCATATCCGGCTCGCGCACCGGCATCCATTCATAATAGGCCTGCAACGCGGCGCGTTTGCGCGTCGCCCAGTCGCCCTCGGTTTCCGGCTGGTGGTTCTCGGCGCCGCCTGACCAGGAATCGTTCGACGTTTCATGATCGTCCCAGATGGCGATCAGCGGGTGGCGCGCATGCATCGCCTGGCTCGCGGGGTCGGATTTATATTGCGCGTGTCGCTGGCGGTAATCGTCAAGCGTCAGAGTTTCATGCGGCGGCTCATGTTCGCGCCCGATCGCGGCGCCGGCTTCGCCGCCATATCCCTCCCGGCTGTATTCATAGAGATAATCGCCAAGGTGGAGAACCGCATCAAGATCGTCTTGACGCGCAACAAGGTCATAAACATTGAAAAACCCGAACGGATAATTCGAGCAGGACATCACGGCGAAACGCGCAGCGTCCACCGCGCCTTCGGGTAGCGTTTTGGTGCGGCCGGGCGGGGAGACAGCGTCGCCATGCCGGAACCGATAATAATACTGCGTCCCCGGCGCCAATCCTTGCGCCAGCGTCTTCACGGTCCAGTCGCGCGACAAGCCGGTGATGCTCTCACCTTGCGCGACGATGTCTGAAAAGTTTTCATCACGGGCGACGTCCCATGCAACAACGGCGCGCGAGCCGGTATCGGTCGGTGTGATGCGCGTCCATAAAACGACAGACGTCGCCGCCGGATCGCCAGACGCGACGCCGTGGGAAAAAACGCCGCCAGCCGAGTCGCTGACAGAAATGTAAGGCGTCATTTTTGGTGCGGACGCGCAGGAAGCGGCGCCAACGGCAAGTCCCGTCGTGATGGCGGCGCGGCGTGTTACATTGTTGCACATAAGAAAGCCTTCCATTTCCCCAAATCTCACCCAGCGAGGGTGGTCGCAGCCGTATTTTGGGCTAGTCTTATGACATAATCATGGGCGCTGTCGAACGGCGCCTGCAGCCTGTGAGGGATCTTATGTATAAGCCGGGATGGCAAAAAACCGGATGGACGGCGCTCGCCGTTTTGATGCTCAGCGCTTGTTCGCAACAAAACAACGCCGGCAGTGAAGACGCAGACGCGGCCGATGATACGCCGCCGACGCAAACACAAAGCGCCCCGAACGACGCCGCCGACGATAGTGCGGCGTCAGCAGACGGCCCAGTGCGCCCGCCGCGCGATCCATATCCGTCAACTTATGAACCTTACACAAGTGAAACGGTTCTTTTGACCGGCGCCACTGTGCTCACCGGCACGGGCGAGCGGATCGAAAATGGTTCGGTGCTGGTCGCTGATGGGAGGATTTCCGCCGTTGGCGCCGCCGGGGCGGTTACAGCGCCGGACGGCGCAACGACGATTGATGCTAGCGGAAAATGGATTACGCCCGGAATCATCGATAATCACTCGCATCTCGGCAATTACCCGTCGCCCTCAACCAGTTCCACGTCGGACGGCAACGAGATTGTCTCTCCAAACACCGCCTATGTTTGGACCGAGCATTCCGTCTGGCCGCAGGATGCGGGCTTTACCCGGGCGCTCGCAGGCGGGGTGACGTCGCTTCAGGTTTTGCCGGGCTCGGCCAATCTTTTTGGCGGACGCGCCGTCACCCTGAAGAACGTTCCTTCACGGAGCGTTCAGGGCATGAAATTTCCTGGCGCGCCTTACGGAATGAAGATGGCCTGCGGTGAAAATCCAAAACGGGTTTATGGCGACCGTGGCGGCCCTGGCACGCGCATGGGTAATTTCGCCGGTTATCGCTCCGCCTGGATTGAGGCGAAAGCCTATCAGGAAAAGTGGGAAGACTACTGGACGAAATATGAAGAATGGGCCGAAGGCGACAGCGATGATCGGGGCGACGCTCCTGATGCGCCCGGCCGCGACTTAAAACTTGAAACACTGGCCGGCGCCTTGAATGGCGACATCCTGGTCAACATGCATTGTTACCGTGCGGATGAAATGGTGCTTGTTCTCGATTTGGCCGAAGAGTTCGGTTATGAGGTGACCGCATTCCACCACGCGATTGAGGCGTATAAAATTGCGGACTATCTGGCCGAAAGCGATATCTGCGCCGCCGTCTGGGCCGACTGGTGGGGCTTCAAACTTGAAGCTTACGATACGGTTGGCGAGAACGCCGCGCTCGTGCATGCACAGCCCGGCGGTTGCGCCATTATCCATTCCGACAGTGCGTTGGGCATTCAGCGCCTCAACCAGGAGGCGGCGAAAGCCATGGCGGACGGCCGGCGAATCGGCATCGACATAGAACCCGAAGACGCTATCGCCTGGATTACCGCGAACCCGGCCAAGACCATGGGCATTCTCGACGACACCGGCACGCTGGAAGCCGGCAAGATGGCGGACATAGTCGTGTGGAATCAGAATCCGTTTTCTGTCTACGCCAAAGCGGAGCAGGTCTATGTCGACGGCGCATTGTTGTATGACCGCGATGATCCGGCGCGCTCGCCGCGCATGGATTTCGAAATCGGTCAACGTGACAACGGCTTCACCGGTGGAGCAGGACAATGAGAAACATCATGATCAGCAAAATGCTCTCTCCAAACGCCGTCCTGAAACGCACGGCGAAATCCGTGACGGCGATCGCCGCCGGCGCGGCGGCGTTCAGCGCCTTCGCCATGGCGCAAACCGTGGCGATCATGGACGGACAGGTGCACACCGTCTCTGACGGCGTCATCGAAAATGGCGACGTCATCATTCGCGACGGCCGGATCACGCAAATCGGCGCCGACCTGACGGCGCCGCCCGGCGCGACTGTGATCGATGCAACTGGCAAGGTGGTGACGCCGGGGTTGATCGCGCCCTACACCAGCATTGGTCTTGTTGAAATCGGACTTGATGATGAAGGAAATGACTCAAGCCCCGACTCCGGGTTTCCGCTTGGGGCGGCGTTGAATGCGGTGGACGCCTATAACCCAACGTCAACGCTCATTCCGATCAATCGGGCGGCGGGATTGACGCGAGCGCTCTCTGCGCCGGGCGCCGGCGATTCCCTTTTTGGCGGCAAGGCCGCGGTCATTGATCTTTCCGGTCAGACCAATTCCATCATGCGCGCCGACGCGGCGCAGATCGCTGTGATGGGCTATGGCGGCGCCGCGCGCGCTGGCGACACTCGCATGGGCGCCTGGGCGCTCATGCGTGAAACCCTGGACGAGGCGCGGTCCTATCACGCAAATCCAAATGATTACGTACGCCGTCCCCATGACGGCCGGATCACTGTTTCGGATCTGAAAGCGCTCGGCCCGGTCATCAATGCGAACCAGCCGCTGATGGTGACAGCGAATGGCGCGAACGATATTCGCACCTTGATCCGGCTTAAAAACACCTATCGGCTGAATGTTGTGCTGGTTGGCGGTTCCGAAGCCTGGCGTGTCGCCGACGATCTTGCGGCGGCGAACATCCCGGTCATCCTCAGCGGACTTGCAAACCTGCCGTCGCAATTTGAGGATATTGATTCAACCTTGATGAACGCCGCGCGGCTTCATGCGGCGGATGTCAGGATTGCGTTCTATGACGGTTCCCACAACGCGCGTCTTATTCGACAGCATGCGGGCAATGCGGTGGCGCATGGTCTTCCATTTGATGCGGCGCTGGCGGCGTTGACATTATCGGCGGCGCAAATGCTGGGCGTGGAGGCGCAGCTTGGTTCTCTCGAAACCGGAAAGATCGCCGATGTCGTGATATGGGACGGCGATCCGCTGGAAGTGACGACCAGACCGGAAGCGGTCTTCATCAATGGTCGTCCGCAGGACCTCAACAATCGCCAGCGCATGCTGATGGAGCGCTATCGCGATCTTTCCCGTGGCGACCTCCCGCATGCTTATCGCGGCGGCGAATAGGCGATCGACCCGATCCAACCGGCGTTCTTACGCCGCAAGGCCCGCAAGCGGTTTAAGCTTGCGGGTTTTTTTGTCTCTGCGGTCGGCGATGATGGCGAGGGCCAGCGACGGCAGCAGGCCGAGCCCGATCAGGATGAGCGACGCCGGCGCGGCGTCCGCCAGGCGTTCATCAGAGGCAAGGCGATAAATCTGGGTGCTGAGGGTTTCGAAATTAAACGGGCGCAGGATCAGGGTCGCCGGCAATTCCTTGGCGATATCGATGGCGACAATTGCAGCGCCCGCGAGAACGGAAAGCCGGGCAATCGGCCAGTGCACGCTTGTCACAATCCGCCATGATGACGCGCCGAGCATTTTTGACGCTGCATCCATTTGCGGACTGATCTGCGCCAGGCCGCCTTCTGCTGCGTTGTAACCAGCGGTCAAGAAACGCGCTACGTAAGCATAAAGCAAAATCACCACGCCGCCTGCGACAACAAACCCTGTACGTTGCGCAATGGTGGACGACACTGCTGCGGACAGGGCCAGCACGCCGATCGCCATCACCGCGCCGGGCACGGCATAGCCCAGCGTTGCCGCTCTCAGGATCAGGCGTTTTGCGCCGCTGCGCGCTGTGCGGGCGCTATATGCCAGCACAAGCGCGAGCATCATCGCCGCCGCTGCGCCAGCAGCGGCGATGACGGCGGTGTTGACCCCGGCTTGCGTCAGGTTGCGCCAGACAGCGGGACTGATATCTGCGTCGAGCTTGCCCAGCAAGACGCTGGCGGGCGCGATAAACCCGAACAACACCGGCAGGAGGCACAAACCAATGGCGAGGGCCGCATGCGGCGCCGACAAGGTCAAGCGCTGCGCTGCGCGCGCCGTGCGCGCATCTTCGCTGGCGCGGCCACGACGGCTCGCAGCTTCCGCCACCACAAGAACAAGCGCCACCAGAAACAGGCCCGCCGCAAGCTGCGTGGCGCCCGTCAGATCCCCAAGCCCGTGCCAAGTGCGAAAGATGCCGACGCTGAGCGTCGAGACGCCAAAATAATCTGCAACGCCATAGTCAGCGGCGATCTCCATCAACGCCAGCGCCAGACCGCCGAAAAATGCAGGGCGGCTTGCGGTGAATAGGATTCCCGTCGCTGCTTTCGCGGGGCCGGCGCCAAGCATTCGCGAAGCCTCCATGAGCGAGGCGGACCGCGCGGAAAGAGACGCCGTCATCGCGAGATAAACATAAGGATAAGTCGTCAGCATCAGGATGAACGCGGCCCCCGGCAGGGTTCGGATCTCGGGGACGCTGGCGGGGCCGGTAAAGCTGGCGACAAAGCCGAATGGGCTGAAAAGGTCCCCGTAAACATAGGCGGCGACATAGGCCGGAATGGCGAACGGCGCGACCAGCGCCACGGAAAAGAACCGCCGGCCGGGAAATTCCGTCAACGACACCACCAGCGCTGTCGCCGCGCCGATGAGCTCCGCGCCGGCGCCCGCCAAAAGACAAAGCAAAAGCGTTCCGGAAAGATAACGTGCGCCGCCTGCGCCAAGCAGCACCGTGTCGCCGTCGCCGGCGGCCGCGCGCCATAAAACGGCGGCGATGGGCGCGGCGACCAGCAACGCAATGGCGATCAGGGCAATCAGCCCAGACGCGCGTCGCGGAGAGGTTGGCTTTTTCGGCTGGTTCGCCATTGTTTCTAATTCTCGTTCTCAAAGGGTGACATCTATGCGAAAATGCGGCATTTCCCAAATCCCTCTGACCGTCCGGAAAAAGCGGATCCCTTGATGGGCTTGAGCCTCACTGACATTTCTCATCGCTTCGGCGCGACACAGGCCGTCGATCACGCGACGCTATCCGTTGCGCCGGGGGAGATTGTCTGCCTCGTTGGTCCGTCGGGTTGCGGTAAGACAACATTGTTGCGTCTCGCTGCCGGGCTTGAGCCCTTACAGGCGGGCGCCGTTGCGCTTGATGGGGAAACGCTCGGCGCGCCGGGCCGCGAAACGCCGCCGGAAAAGCGTCCCATCGGATTTGTGTTTCAGGACTATGTGCTGTTTCCGCATTTGACAGTCGAGAAAAACATCGCATTCGGGCTCACTGGCGTTCAGGACGCCAAGACCGCGATTGCCGAACAATTGCGCGCGCTGGGCATTGGCGATTTGGCGCGGCGTTTTCCACATGAACTTTCGGGCGGACAGCAACAGCGCGTGGCGCTCGCCCGGGCGCTGGCGCGCCGCCCGCGTGCATTGTTGATGGACGAACCCTTCGCCAGCATCGACGTTGCGCTGCGGCGACGTCTGAGAGAAGAATTAAGACGTGTGCTGAAGGCTCAGAAAGCGGCGGTGTTGCTTGTCACCCATGACGCGGAAGAAGCGCTGGCGCTCGGCGATCGGATCGCGCTCATGCGCGAAGGCCGCATTGTCGAGGCCGCATCGCCGCAGCAACTGTTTGAAGCGCCGAAAACGCCGGATGGCGCCGGGCTCTTTCCGGGCTGTCAGGCGCTGGCGGGCGAGATTCGCGACGGCGTTTTTCATTCGCCGCTTGGCGCAGCGCCGGCGCGCGGTTTGTCTGATGGCGCGGCGCGGGCGATCCTGCGCGCGGACAGTTTAAGCGCTGTGGCCGATGCAGGCGGCGACTTCACGCTGATGGATGCGCGGTTCGCTGGTCCCGGCTGGATTGCTTACCTTGTCCGTCCCGATAACGTGCAGCTCTCGGTGCGTATGGAAGCGCCGCCGCCGCCGGGCGCTCCTCTGCGCGTCAGCGTGGATTGGGGAAAGGTCTTTGTTTTCAATGTCTAGCGAAGCAAAACGCAAGGCTGGCCATTTTTCCTTGCGTTTTCTTGGACAAGTCGCTATTTCGCAATTGATAATCATTATCAAGAAAATGGCGGCAAAATGAGTGTTTTCATCGAGGCATATACGACAACGCGTGTGGCCATTCTGTCGGCGGCGGGGCTGCTGCTCGCAGCCTGCGGCGTCGAAACGCAGGACGTCCAATCCGCGAACGGTGACGCGGCGGCGAGCGCCACCGCGCGCAGCGCCGACGTCGAGATCACTGGCGAAGTGAATGTCTATTCCGGCCGTCACTATGATTCCGACCTCGTGCTTTTTGATCAGTTTACAGAAGAAACCGGGATCAAAGTTAACTACATCGAGGCTGGCGGCGACGCACTGATCGAACGGATTGCGCGTGAGGCGGAAGCGAGCCCGGCGGACATGTTCATCACGGCGGATGCCGGCATTCTCTGGCGCGCTGATCAGCGCGGCGTCTTTCAGGCAATTGACAATGAAACGCTTGAAGCGCGGGTGCCGTCGCAATACCGCCATCCGGAAGGCAAATGGTTTGGCGTGTCCAAGCGCGCCCGCATCGTCATCTTTAACAAGGAAATGGGATTGCCGGATGGGCTGGAGACCTATGAGGATCTCGCTGACCCCGCCTATCGCGGCATGATCTGTGTGCGCTCCTCTTCAAACATTTACAATCAGTCATTGCTAGCGTCGATCATCGCGCATAGCGGCGCCGAAGCAGCAGAAGCGTGGGCCGCCGGCGTTGCTGCGAACTTCGCCCGCAGACCGCAAGGCAATGACACCTCGCAAATTGAAGCAGTCGCCGCCGGTCTTTGTAGGCTCGGGATCGTCAATTCCTATTACACGGCGCGGTTTGTCGGCGCCGATGACCCGGACGCGGCGTCGATTGGCGACAGGATCGGCCTTTTCTTTCCCAATCAGGATGGCCGCGGCGCCCACGTCAATATCTCCGGCGCCGGTGTGACGGCGCATGCGCCGAACCCGGAAAACGCGGCGCGCCTGATCGAATTCCTGCTGCGCGAAGAAACCCAGGGCGCGTTTGCGCGTGGCAATAATGAATATCCGGTCTTGCCGGGCGTCGCCGCACAAGGGCCGATTGGCGCGTTTTCGGACTTCAAAGCCGATTCCCTGCCGGTCACCGCGCTGGGTGAAAACCAGGCCGAAGCCGTGCGCATTTTTGACCGCGTCGGCTGGCCCTAAGGCGCGGCGTTGCTTTCGCACCTTGCTTTGGTTGGTGAAAAAAAACGCCAGCCCGACCCCTTGTGTGTTGATATAACAAAGATATAACAGTCACAGGACAATGGGAGCGTGACTGTGAGTAATAAAACAACCGATGGGGGAAAAGACGGCCGGCGTTCTGCCCCCGGCAATGACAATAAACAGGCGGGGGGCAACCAGGCAGACGAGCAGGCAGGCGCTGGCGATGCGCGCAAACGCCCGGCGGGCCTTCTGAAAAACGAAAAGCTGGTCTGGGCGGCGCTCGCGGAAAGCGATGAACCGCTAAAGGCTTATGAGATTCTCGACAAGCTGAAAGAAAAGGGCGTACGCGCGCCGATGACGGTTTATCGCGCCCTCGATGGTCTGGAAGCGAAAGGTCATATCCACAAGCTCGACGGAATGAATGCGTTTGTTTTGTGCAACCACGAAGGTCCGCACATGGTCCAAACCTTTCTTGTATGTGAGAGCTGTTCGTCGGTGAAAGAGCTTCAGGTGGTCGCCGTGGAAGCCGACATCACGCCGGCGGTTCGTGCGGCGAATTTCGACATGCACACCGCAAGGCTTGAAATCAAAGGCAATTGCAACGCCTGCGCGGCGGCATGAAATAACAGGCGAATGTGGTCGGGACGGTCGCGTCGGGTTGCGCCCCGAAACCGTTAAGAATCATTGACTCAAAGCTTGCCGGGCCTATGGTCTCGGTCACTGTTTGCGGGGATCCGCAGACAGGTGCGATGCGGGAGAGGCCGGCTGTTCAAGGGCCGGCGCCGAAGGAGCAACCGCCCCGGAAACTCTCAGGCAAAAGGACCGCGTCGCGATGCGAAAGGCTGGAAAGAGAGCGGTCGGTTTTGCCGCTCCACCGACGGAGTAAGCGATCGCGTTGCCGCTTTCGTGAAATCTCTCAGGTTCCCGTGACAGCCGGGGTTGCTGCATCTTTTGCGGCGCTTTTGTCATGGGACGGATGATGACTGAAAACCTCAAAACGACGCCTTTAAATGCGCTGCACAGAGAGCTTGGCGCGAAGATGGTCGATTTCGCCGGATACGATATGCCGGTGCAATTTGCGATGGGCGTTCTCAAGGAACATCTTCACACCCGGGAAAAAGCCGGGCTGTTCGATGTGTCGCATATGGGCCAGGCGAGCGTTGTCGGGCCCGATCATGAGACCACTGCGAGAGCGCTTGAATCGGTGGCGCCGGGCGAGCTGCAAAAGCTTGGTGTTGGGCGCCAGCGCCTTAGCGTCCTGCTCAACGATCAAGGCGGTGTGATCGACGACCTGATGGCGGCGCGGCCGGAAACCGATGGCCGTCTGAACATCGTCGTCAACGGCGCCTGCAAGGAAAAGGACTTTGCCTATTTGAACGACCGGCTGCCGCAAGGGGTGACGCTTGAGCGCCATGATGATCGCGCGCTGCTCGCCTTGCAGGGGCCTTCCGCGTCTCAGGTTCTATCTCGTCACGCGCCGCAGGCCGCGGACTTAAAGTTCATGACTTTTTCGGAAATGACCATCGACGGCATTCCGGCTGTGGTGACCCGCGGCGGTTACACCGGCGAAGATGGCTACGAGATTTCGGTGCGCGGCGACGATGCGGAAAGACTGGCGCGGCTGCTGCTTGATGATCCCGATGTGGCGCCGATCGGCCTTGGCGCGCGCGATTCCCTACGGCTTGAAGCGGGCATGTGTCTTTACGGCCATGACCTGACCGAAGAG
>JBCBSY010000021.1:0-11576 GCA_039818925.1 Pseudomonadota bacterium
CTTTTTACATTCGGTGAGACGGCGCGTCAGTCCTATGACCGTATGATCGACACCGTCACGCGCGCTGAGAAAGCGATCGCTGCGGCGCCGGATTTCGCTCCTGTGCCAAGGGGTGATCATACGGTCATAGGACTGACGCGCCGTCTCACCGAATGTAAAAAGCCCGTGCTTGCCGAGAAGAACGCCTTCGACGTCGGGCGCGGCTTCGAAGGCATCGGCCACCGCTTTTGCGAGCAGGAAACCCGGCATGACGTAAGGGATAATCGCCAGCCGATCGCCGAATATTTCTCGGCACAAGGCGTCGCCATTCGGCTGATCGGTAAGGGCGAGAATGGCCGAGGCATGGCTGTGATCAACGAATTTTTGGGGCAAAAAAGCGTGCAACAGAGTTTCGACCGACGGATTGGGCGCCGCAGGGTCGAGCAAATTGGCGCGCATGAACGAAACCATGTCTTCATCGCTCAACTGATTGCGTTTGCGCACCGCGCGCAGCGGCGCCAGCCGCAGTGCGGGCAGGCCCGCCGGTTCAAGCGAATCGAGATCCCAGCCGCTGCCCTTGACGCATATGACATCGACATCTTCCCCCAAAAAATCAGAAATACGCGTTTTTACAGATGTATTGCCGCCGCCATGAATGACGAGACTGGGCTCCGCGCCGATCAGCCGGCTCGTATAAACGCGCAATGCGATATCGGGCCCGAAGCCTTGCGCGCCATATTGCTCGATTGCTGCGTCCGCCTCAGGCTGTGACCAAAGATTTTTCACGATTGCTGGTCTTTCGATTGTTTAAAACGATCAACGCCGCTTCCTTAAAGGAGACCTGCGCGTACCGGAAGGCGGCCCGAAGAGAAGTGCTGGAATTCCTGGCGGATTATTGTCTGCTCGTTCGGTTCCTAAAGCACAGCGGCGCACTGAAGGCGAGGAGTCATGTTATCTTTCTGCAATGTCTCTGAATTCTTCAGCACGAAAACCCTTGCTGTCTCCCGTCGCCGGCTATCTTGAGAGCGGCCGGGGTGTCGTGCGATGCGAGATGAAGGGCTGTCCAACACCAGATGGGCATATTGCCATGGCCGGTTGCGGACGATAATACGCGCATTATGTCCCCCTATGTACTCCAACCCCCTTTCCAACATATTGGCGGGCTCAGTTGGGCGACGCCACTCGATTCTGCGGTCTTCGATGATTTCGATGATGTGACGGATCCGGCGCGATCGACGCTTTCGCTGATGGAAGATAGCGTTGCGCTCGGGCCGCCGCATACGGCGCATCAGCTGATCGAGAAAGAAGGCTCCGGTGCCTTTAGCCATTGGGGCGCGTGGCTCTATTTTTCCACGACGGACGGCAGTGATCCTAATCGAAATGGCAGGGTCTATTCGGTCAAACGTGACGTTGCTCGTTACTTCGGACGACGCGCAAATCATGCAGTGGGTATTGTCGAAAACTATCTCAAAAAGTTGCCGGGTGGAGCAAGCGCCCTTCGCGAGGCAAAGGTTCTGGAAATCGGACCTGGGCGCGATATGGGCACTGTGATGCTGCTGGCGGCCATGGGCGCGCAACGCGTGGTTGCCGTTGATCGCTTTTTGGGCGCTTGGCAAGAGGATTGGCACGAGCTCTTCCTAACGATATTGCGGCGAGCAGCCGCCGATGCTTTCCAAGTTGATCTCACGGCGCTTGTGCGCGAAGCTACGGCGCGCCAATCGTTTGATATTGGTTCGATCTCATTTATAGATTCGGCGTTTGAAACGCTTGATGTTAATCAAGCCGGTCAATTTGATGTCACGCTCTCACATTCTGTATTTGAACACTTCTACTCGCCGAGTGAAGCCGCCCGAAAGCTAAAGGCGCTGTCATCGCAAGATGCGGTGGGGGCGCACCATGTCGACTTCCGCGATCACCGCAATTTCGGGGAACCACTCGAATTTCTTCTTGTCGATGACGAGACCTATGCGCTGCCGGAAACCAACAGTGATTACGGCCGCGGCAATAGAATGCGATATGAGGAATTATGCACTGAGATGAGCCAAGCCGGTTTCGAGCATTTGGCAAGCGAGCCGCTAACATTTTCTGATGAAGACTATTTAAAACAGTTGATGCCGCGCCTGCGCGAGTCAGATAGCCGGTTCAAGAATTTCAGAACCGATCAGTTGCGCGTCCTGTCCGCAGCTATAACTTACGGCTGATCAGGGATCATTAAAAGTGCGCGCTCAAATAAGCCATGTTGCGGTTGCGCCAATTCGCGCTTTGGGTCAATATTTGGAAAAGCAAGCAAATTAAAGCTCGGATCATTGACGATTCGGGCGGTTTTCTTGGGTCTGCTTCGGGAATCTTCAATGACGGTGCTTGAAAAACTACGGGGCGCTTTTACGGGCGGTCCAGTCGCACTCGACGGACCGTTTCACAATCTTGGTGAAAATGCGTGGATTGCCAAGGGCGGCCCTCAACAGGGCGACAATGAAACGGATCCGTTTCGTTCGAATGTATGCCTTTATGAAGACGGCCAGCGCCTGACCGCCGCGCACCAGCACATTGATGCGATTAAGTTGGGGGGCGAGGGTCGTTTTTCGCATTGGGGCAGCGCGATCATTTTCTCAACAACGGATGGGTCGGATCCAAACGTCAACGGGCGAAATTATTCCTATGACTTTTCACTTACGCTTGAAGAATGGGAACGCGAACGGCGTCTGCGTCTTTCGGATCGCTGGCTTCTTCACCCCATGGGGGCGAAATACAAAGAACTTGGCGGCGAGCAAATCCCGCCGCCATTGATCGCTAATCTGGGTCTCACAAACAAATGCAACCTCAGATGCGAAATTTGCGGTAGCCAGAAATTTCTTGACGAGACCGGCGTGCGCCGCCGGCACATGGCTTACCAGACGGTCGAGGCGGTTGCAGAGACGTTATTTCCGATTTTGTCACAGGTTGAGTTGAACAGTCAGGGCGACCCTCTGCTTCATCCTCGTATTGAGAGTATTCTCGGTTTGATTGAGAAGCATCGCTGCGAGGTAAAGGTCCAGCACAACGGCACGCTGCTTAGCGATAAGCTGATCGATATTCTTTTCCGCCATTATGGAACGATTATGTTGTCGCTCGACGCGGTTGGCGACAGGCTGGATGTGGTTCGGGCAGGCGCTTCCTGGCAAAAAGCCAAGCCGGGGCTGGACCGTCTGCTGGCGGAGCGTGACCCGTCACGCCTGTCGATCGGCGTGTACCCGACTCTGACCAAGCGCACCATGGCCGATGCCGTCGGTGTTGCGCAATGGGCGCTTGAAAAGAACGTCGATCACGTTGTTTATCATCGCTATAACCCCATTCAGAATTCGTTTGAGGAATCGCCGAGCGAAGCCGAATACGCAGATATGAGAGACACGCTCAGGCGTTGGTGCGAAGAAACGGGCGACCAGATCTGGATTCAGTTTGAAGGCGAAACCTTGAATGGGGTCAAACCGGCCGACAAGCGCACACAGTTTTCCGATATCGGCAAACATGTCGCGATGCAGGAATCAGCAAAAGTGATGTTCCCGATTTCAAAATCGCTTGCTGGCGCTGATCCGTTTGCGATTTGTGCGTCGCCGGACGAATATGTCGAAATCGGTCTTGATGGCCAAATCAGCGCTTGTTGCCGGTCGCAGGATGTCGGCCTCGGATTGGCGACCAGTGTTGAAAATTTTGCAGCCGCCTGGTTTGGCCGGAACTATCATGTCATTCGCAAGTCGCTCCGTCGTGGATCGTTGGAACCCTATCCGCTGCCGAACTGTGAGGGGTGCGTTAAGTTTTTCGCCCCTGATGAGGCGCGTGATCGTGCAAGCGTCAATTATCGAGAGCTAAATGCGCAGGAGGAAGATATGCGCCTGCGAACGGCTGTCGATGATGTGGTTGCGCTTGAGACCATCCAGCGTGAACAAGGGCATTGCCATATCGTCGTCTTTCCGGTCGGGCTCGAGGCGGATGATTATGTGCTTTTCGAAGACGATAAACCGATAGGTCCTTCAGATACGCTCCATGATGAAATTCGTAAGGAAGGCCATGGGCGCTACCATCTGGGCGCAACGTCGATTTATTTCTCGACCTCGGACGGCACAGACGCGCGTAGAAACGGCCGGGTCTACACGCTGCGCCGGCGGGCGCTGGACAAAACCGCCGCGAGCGCTACATCGCCCTAAAACTGATCCGCCCTTCAGGCTAACTAGCGCCATCTGTGATTTGGCTTGCTATAACCGCCTGAAGCGTTCTGAGGAAACCAGATGATTGTCTTGGATATGTTAAATCCCCGCGCAAATGCGCGTGCGGGGGCTGACGCCGCCGGATTCATCAAAAACCAGGCAGGGCTGGTTTTCGCGATGACAGCGCGCGATCTCAAGGACCGTTATGCCGGGCAAGCACTGGGGACGATCTGGGCGATTGTAACGCCTCTGCTGACAATGGCCGTGTACGTTTTTGTGTTCACGTTTATTTTTCAAGGCAGGCTTGGCGATACATCCGGCACCGCCGGCTTTACAGGCTATGTCCTTTCCGGCCTTGCGCCGTGGATGGCCCTGCAGGAATGCATGGCGCGTTCTACCGGCGCAATTTCAGGCAACTCGAATCTGGTCAAACAGATTGTCTTTCCGTCAGAAGTGCTGCCGCTGAAGACAGCGTTGGCGACGCTGCCGATACTTTTTATCGGTATCGTCATTGCCTCTGTGATAGCAGTATCCGCCGGTCAAGCGACACTGACGGGCTATATTCTGCTTTTGCCGCTTAGTGTTGTCTCATTTGTTTTGTTCGCCAGCGGCATCGCATTTCTGCTGGCGGCGATCGGTGTTTTTTTCAAGGATATCAAGGATATCGTCACTTTCTTCCTTGCAGTCGGTCTGTTTATACATCCGATCCTTTACCCGCCGGGGGGCGCTCCGGCCTGGCTGGAGCCTGTTTTCACTTATAGTCCGGTCAGTCATATGATCCGTTGCTTCCATGACGCCCTGTCGGGCGGCGCGGATCCGCATCCCTCATCCTGGGTGATTTTTCCGGTGATAAGTCTTGTAACCTTTCTGTTTGGCTGGCGCGTGTTTCGCTGGCTCAAACCGACATTCGGAAACGCGTTATGACCCCCGCAGTTCGTGTTGCAGATTTAACGAAAATTTTCCGTGTTTGGCGCCGTCCGGCAGACATGTTGATTGAAGCGGTGACGGGGCGTCAGCGTCACGCGGAGTTTACGGCGCTAAACGGCGTTTCGTTCGACGTACAGCGCGGCTCGATTGTGGGGGTTCTCGGAAGAAACGGCGCCGGCAAATCCACCTTGTTGCGTATTATCGCCGGCACGCTGGACGCCACATCCGGCGAAGTTACCACTGACGGTAAAGTCGCCGCCATCCTGGAACTCGGCACAGGATTTCATCCCGAATACACTGGTCGTGAAAATATATTTCTTGGCGGTTTGTGCCTTGGGTTGAGCCAGAAAGAAGTGAACCACAAGCTTGATGAAATCATTGAATTCTCCGAGCTTGCTGAATTTATCGATCAGCCGTTTCGAACCTATTCAAGCGGGATGCAGGCGCGGCTGACGTTCGCTGTCGCAACGTCGGTCGATCCGGATGTTCTCATCGTCGATGAGGCGCTTTCGGTGGGGGATGCGCGATTCGCTTTGAAGTCCTTTGACCGCATCCGGGATTTTGCTCGGCGAAACAAATCGATCCTTTTCGTCAGTCATGACATTAATCAAGTCACCACCTTCTGTGATGAAGCGCTGATGCTTGAGCGAGGCGAGAAGCTGGCGCATGGCGAGCCAAAACAGGTCGGCAATACATATCACCGCCTGCTTTTTGGCGGAGAAGATGAAGCGGCAGTAGCACCGGCAGATGAAGCGCCGGCCCCGGCTGCGCCTGCCGGGTCGCCGCACGACTCTGAAGCCGTTGGAAACGGCGTCGATGCGGCGCGGATCACCGCGTTTGCAATCCTTGATCGCGAAGCGCGCCGTGTGACGGAACTCGAAACTTTAGAATCCTATACGCTCTCGGCGGAAATTGAAGCGAATGATGACTGCGATGAGATCGCGCTTGGGGTCCTCATCCGTACCTATCGCGGCGTTGAGGTGGCGGTTGCGAATTTACCGCCGACAGAATCAACACCGACGGTGTCGTTAAAAAAAGGGGATCGATCAAAGGCTATTGTCGAATTCCAGAATAATCTCGCGCCCGGTCATTATTTCGCTACCCTGTCTCTTATAGACAAAGCGGAAGTCGTTATAGAAACGCTGCGTGATGCGCTCGAATTCGTGGTCGCGCCAGCACCCGGCGTTTACAGTGCGTCACTTGGAAATCTCGACGCAAAATTTAGCGTTAGTTCCACCGAAACCGGGTCAGAGCGGTTGGTAGCGAGTCAATGATTCAATATCGACGACGTCGGTGGTGTCATGCTTTTCACCTTCGACCGTAAACCGTAGCGTATCAATTCTGACGTCCAGCTTGGTCGTATCCGTTTCGGCGAGCGCAACCGTCGCCCAATATTCGCCTGCTGTTAGGGAATTGCGAAATGTCGCGCAAAACTCGATCGCTTCGCCCGCCTTCAAAGGCGTGGTTACAGCCGGGTGTAGTTGAAGCGAATCAGCGCCGTAGACCTCAACGCCCTTGGCGTCACGGATGATGAAGCCAATGACTGTTTCTGGGACGTCGACTTTCGGCGATATTTGTAGCGCAAGGGTGTAGGATTTCCGCGGTGACAATGTCTTTACTGCCTGACCCCCATCGTCGCGAATCTCGCATCGGGTAATCTCAGCGCGTTTGTCGCCATATCGCGTTTCGTTCTGATCTCCGCTGGACGCTATATTGTTTGCCCGTCCCCGCACCCGCTTTAAAAAGCCATTGGTGTTCCATGTTACATTGACGCCAAAAAAATCACAGTAATGTTCATCTATGACATAGTCGTCGCCGCGCTCCGCAAGGAATTCGCGGATTGCGCGCGTTGGGCCGCCATTATGCCGGTCCTCAACGTGAAACGTTTCGATGATACCGTCCTCAACACAGTAATACTCGCCAATGTCGAGCCATTTGTCGAAAAACTGAAGTGCGGCAAGCGATAGTTCATAGTCGTGTGAAGCGTCTTCAATAACCAGAAGCGGTCGCGGCAGTGACGCCATTTCTTCGTCGGACAGCGTTTCTGCGAGATTGCACCCGTCACCCACTCGAAAATCAATACGCGGATCAGAAAAATTATCTGGTTTTTTGATGTCGATTGAAATGATTCGCGTTTTCACGCCCATGACCTCAAGCATGTCGGCAAACCAGTAAGCGCTACCGCCTTCGTTTGAACCAATTTCAATTAATGTCGCCGGTTTCACTTGCCAGAGCAGCATTTGGTAGAGTGCAATATCAAAAGGGTTTTTCAGGCACAGAACGCCCTTCCACCGATATGACATGGTGCCAATCTGAATGTCGCGCAAGTGTTCTAAGGGAATTGCCGAAATAGCGGATCGCACAGTCATCACAATTTCCAGGAAGTTAAAATTGATCGATTAGGTATTCATTCGATAGGAGTCAATCATTCGGGTCAGGCGTTTACTACAACATCAGCCATTTTAAAATTTGGTCTGCATACGGTGACTTTCAGTTGAGTGATGCTGCCAGCTTTGCAAGATCCCCTTTTCCGACCCACGTTCCCCATCCATAAAGCCCGAACGGCTTTAGCGCGCCATCGCCAACCAGGCGATCAACAGCTTCGATAACCTGCGCGCCCTTGTAGTCGAGCGTTCGGTAGTAGTCATCAAGCACAAGCACGCAATCCTCGGTCATGTACGGCAAGCATATGCGCAAGTCGCGTTCTATATCACCGTCAGCATCGATAAGCAGCAGGTCGATGCCGCCGTGCTGCGCCGCTGCACGGTCAATCGCAGAGATGGCCTTTGGCGATCCTGAGGGCGCCTCGACAATTTCTACACGGTCAAGCTGGTCGTGCCGTCTAAGGTTGGTTTTGAGATCGGCGATAATATCTTCAGATGGCATAGAGGGGTGGCCGAGATAGGATCCGCCACATTCAATGGAAATGAACGGCCCCTTTGCTGCGCGACTTAATGCGAGCGTGCCGCCGCCTACATATGCGCCGATTTCAACGGCGACAGCGCGAGATCGATGGGCAAGCAGGTCATAGATCGCGAGGACATGCCAGTGTAGCATGGTGACTTCAGCATATTTCTTGATCACCCGGACAAGGTCTTCATCTGCGATCACGGCGGCAAGGTAGAGGTCGATTGTTTCAGCCCCAAGCGGGAACTGTTTTTCATTCCAGCGAAGCTCTCTGACTGCCGGCAACCGTTTTGGAAGAGGCAGTCTCAGGCTGTAGTCTCGTCCATTTGTGCGAGGGTCGGAATTATCGCTGGACGAAAAATAAACGGCGCTTTCCCAGTGGTTGTAAGCGCCGGCTCCTACATTGGTTATGTGATCGACCATTGCGTTCGGCGGCCCGATGCGCGCACCGTTCTCGAACATTGCCGCCGGCGATTGGCCGAGAAGTTCTGCAGTGTTTCCGGGCGTTAGTGATGTTTCGTTTGATAGCCAGCAATTTCCGCCGGCATGGGTGTACTCGTCCCCAAGGGGAATCCGCTCGAAATACTCATTTAATGGCGTCAGCGATTCGTTTGGGTTCGCCCCATTGATTGGTTGATGCGCTGGCGCGATTGCCTCAGGCGATGGGGCCGGCTCGGGTTGCGCCGGGCTTGCAGGTTCAGGCTGAGGCAGGGTGGCGGGGCCGGACTGAGTTGATTTCCCTGACTCGGCTGTAAATTGGCGGGGCGGCACAAAAGCATTTGAACTTAATTTGCGTAATGCGATCAGGTGCATTGCATTGGCGGGCAATTGATGGCCCGACCATAGCGACATTGCCGAAACATTCGTTCCGGGAATTTTTCCCTCTTCGCCAATGATGGACACGATTGGACGTGTTTGGTCTGGAAAGGTCGAGAGATTATAATAGAATCCCTCCGCAACGATTTCGTAGTCGTTCGTTTCAGCCATCAGGTGAAACATAATCGGGTTGAAGTTAAATAAACCATGATTGTACCACGTCACGGGGGTTGTGTGGATCATGACGCCGCCGACCGTCGTTGCGTCATGGACGTTTTCCATGGATTGGCGCAGATCGAAAACATGTTCGAGGGTGCCGCCGTTGAGAATTGATTTGAATGCGCCGTGATATTTTCTTTCGAGGGGGGCATTGAGGTTCAGATCGGTCGGTTGGTTTATGTCGCAGCTTTCATAGTCTTCAAGCCGATACCGATCGGCAAACAGCGAGCGGACCGAGCGCTCCTTTAACAAGGTTTGATAGCCGTTTTCACGTGCAAACGCTTCAAGCGTTGCGGACGGCTCCTGGATTTCAAGTGAGCCGAGGGCGAGCATTGGGCCCTCGAGGGCGCGACGCGTGTGACAAATGTCGAAAAATTTAAGCAGCGCTATATCAACGCCCATTTAAGACTCCTAATGCAAGTGCTGGCGGCGCGAATGCGGTCGCCAGTTTCTCTGCGATGCTTTTCCTGCGCCGGGGGTTCTTAGCAACAGTTCAAGAACGACCAGCGGCCATATCCGGCGCATTGAGAATTACCCTGACGACTCCGCTCGTTGAGTACATTGTTAAACACCCCTGCGTCCAGACGTTGCGCCAGCGTTTGACGCTGTTCGATAAGCGATTTGCGGCGGGGCGACAACGTGCTTTCTGTGCGCCATGCGCTGGGCTTGCGGGCAAAGCCTTTTTCGTCTGCGACGCCATATTCAGGCAGGCGGTGCGGGCGATGTCCTGGAGGGGCGTCCGGAGGTTCCGGAATCCGGCCACGACCATATAGGACATTTGTCGTCGATCACAGCGAGCGCCGCACAAAGCTATTTCATCCCGTGATGGGCCGGTTCTTGACTCTCTTTTTCGCAGGCGCGGCGCTGCACGTCGAGCGTTTCATCAATCATCCGGTCAATCGAAAACCGGCCGGCAATAAATTTGGGCCCGGTTTTCGCGCGTTCCCGCCATGCATCAAGGTTTTCCAGAATATCGATAACCGCCTCGGCAAATGCTTCCTCATTTTCGCGGGGCACCAGGTGGCCTGTTTGTCCGTCAGCGACCGCGTCCGCTGCGCCGCCGCCTTCTGACACGACGACCGGCAACATCAGTTGCTGTGCTTCCAGGACAACATTGGGCGTTCCTTCCCACCAGGCGGTGTGAAGAAACACATCCATTGATGACATCACCATTGAAACATCGCTTCGCCGCCCGATCGCATGAAAGCGGTCAGCGACGCCAAGTTCTGCGGCGCGGGCGAGTGTTTCATCACGCAACGGCCCCTCGCCCATCATCACCGCATGGAGATTGGGATGTTGCGTCATTGCGCGCGCCACAGTTTCAACAAACAAAAGCGGGCGTTTTTCATCGGAAAGGCGGAAGGCGCCGACAATTGCAGGCGCATCAAGCGGAACGCCAATGTCACGCCGGATGCGGGCGCGTTCTTCCGTCGTCGCTTGCTTAAGATGGGTCAGGTTGACCCCGTTCAGCACAACGTCAAACCGGGCGAGCGGCGCGCCGATCCATTCCGCATAGCTAGCGGCGCCGGGGTAGGAGTTATTGATCAGATGAACCCGTGGGTTTTTCTCAAGTAATTGATACCACGAATGAAAATACGGTGTGTGAAGATAGGGAAAATTTCCTGGGTGGACATTTCTTGTTGATAAAACAACGGCCGGGACGCCGGCAAGAAGCGCCGCCGGCCCGCCCCATATGTTTGAGTGATCGAGCCAAAAATGCGCGACGTCCGGCTTCATCAGTGAAAGCTCAACCCAGATGTCGAACGTCCATGCGTTGAATGTTGGCGGCAGTTGCTTGAGTATCTCAACTGTTTCTGGATTGTCTCGGATTAGTTCCACCCCCTCCTCTCGGATGGGGGTATTATTCGTACGGATTTCGATTGACTCAGCGGCCAATAGATCAGCGTAATGTGCTGCATCACCCTGTAAAGAGTTTATTGTTAGCAGTGATTGGGCGTGATGGCCTCGGTGAGCAAGGCCGAGAAGCAAGTTGACGAGCTGGCGTTCGGCGCCGCCGGCGCCCAATGATCCAATACAGTGTGTCGTGCGGGGAAATCTTGTCGCGGCGTCCGCTTGTCGGGGTGAAGGCGCCATCAGCCGCGCCATCAGTTCCAAATCGCATCCGCCTTTACTTTCAGCGCCAGAATCGCTGTGAGACTTTCCAAAGATGGACGCCATCGTCTGACGCGTCAGGCGGCGCCATAGTGATTCAGGATAATGCGGTGCCGCGGCTGGAAAAATATCATGAGCAATATCCCAATATCGTCTCATTAAAAGTGCTCATTTGCTAAACGCATAACTCGCTATCTCCTTTGCACTGCCGATTGGTGCTATTCGGCACGAATAGTCAAATGCGCAGGGGCGATCAAGCGGACTCCGGGGCATGCTGGGCGCGTGGCGCTGTTCGTCAAATTCGGGAATTGCTGCGGGCGAAGCTCATCCGGTGAGCCCATTTTATAGCGCCTCTCATTGGGTCGCCTAGGTTGGGTCGCCAGCAGTTCAACGGCTCGTTGAAGCAAGCGGAAATTCTATCTTGTGGAATAATCT
>JBCBSY010000022.1:0-11512 GCA_039818925.1 Pseudomonadota bacterium
ATTCAGGACACGGGCGAGCCGCTGACGGTGACCGTCTCCGCCGACGGCACCATTTACGTCCAGGAGACGCCGGTCGACCGACACGCCAACGGTCAATAGCGGCGCGGCGACCATGAACACGATCAGCAGCACCAGCATAACATCGACAAAGGGCGTCACATTGATTTCCGCCATGGGGCGCGTGCGGCCGGGACGATGGCGCCCGCCGCCGGGATTGAGATTGGCGCCCATCAGCGCGACCTCTCGTCAAGCTGACGCGACAGAATCGCAGAGAACTCGTCCGCGAAACCCTGCAGCCGAACCGACAGCGAATTCAATGCCGCCGAATAGCGGTTATAGCCGATCACAGCCGGGATCGCCGCCAGCAGGCCGAGCGCCGTTGCAAACAGCGCCTCGGCGATGCCCGGGGCAACAACCGCTAGATTTGTATCCGCCGCCATGGCGATCGCCCGGAAGGCGTTCATGATGCCCCAGACCGTGCCGAGCAGACCGATAAACGGCGCCGCAGAACCAATCGTCGCCAACACGCCGAGATCTTTTTCCGCTTTTTCAAGCTCGCGCGAGACAGAGACATTGAGAATCTTGTCAATGCGGTCGCGGGCGCTGATCACAAGCGTATCCTTGCCGCCCGAATTCTTGGCCTGACTCCATTCTTCCATGGCAGAGGAAAAAATCCGCGCCATCGGATGATCCTGCCGGTCGCGCATTTTGCGGTACAGTTCGTCAAGCGGCTTGCCGGACCAGAACTGGTCTTCGAATTTGTTCGACTTCGATTTGATCCGGGCGAAGGTCATCGATTTGTCAAAGATAACGGCCCAGGACCAGATCGAGGCGATGATGAGGATGCCCATCACCGTTTTGACCACCCAATCGGCGCGCAAAAACAGATCCCAAAGGCTGAACTCGCCTCCGACGACGGCTGCTGCGGCTTCTGTTTCCATTGTCTACTTATCCCTCATGCCGCCCGCGGCGGGCGGGCAAATACTTTTCACTTTTCGCCGCCGGCCGACCCTGGTTCCGGGAAAATCGGCGCAAACGACCCCTGTTGCGCGCTTGGCCCCGCGCCGGGCGGACCATGGTTAACACCGAAAGGGCTTCCGTTTAATCCCCTTATGGCCGGAATTTGGGCAATTGCGAGACTTTGAAAAGCCGGGAAAACGGCGATTGCCAAAGTTTAATGACGGTTAATGAAAGGTTACGTCAACCGGCAGGCGCAAACCGAGCCGTAATTTCCGCCGGCAGGCGGCGCGGCCGCCCGTTCAATGTCATGCAGGCCGCCTCCACATCCGCCCGCGCCAGAAGGGCGTCGTCACGCCAAATCTCCTGCGTGAGGAACATCCGCGCGCCCTTGGCGGCGTGAAACCGGGTCCGGACCTCCAGCATGTCGTCGATCTTCGCCGGGATCAGCCATTCTGTGGTCATCTTGCGCACAGCAAAGGCGAGCGGTTCATCGCGCGCCAGAAGCGCCGTGTGATGGACGCCGGAAGCGCGCAGCGCCTCTGTCCGGCCGCGCTCAAAAAATTTGAGATAGGCCGCATGGTAGACCACGCCGGAAAAATCGGTGTCCTCATAATAGATGCGGATCGGCAGGGTGAAAGGCGCTTTCTCGCTCATGCCATTCGTTTTCGCATCAGTCTGGTTCGCCTCGCAAGGAAAACACCCTTCGCGCGATGTAAAAAATACGTACGGAGGCCAGCAGGAAAATGACGATACAGAATGTCGGCGAATTGCGCTAAACGGCGTCCATGAAAATCATCGGAAACCCCGACTGGACCCATCCCGCCGTGCGCCTGAAAAACACCATGGTCGCGCCGGCGCGCCGCGCGCTCGCCCTTGCAGGACGATGGACGCCTGTCAGCACGGACGGACATGACACCGTACAAACGGATGCTTTGCGCCCGGATGGGGACAAACCGGAACAGCGGCGCCTGATATATAAGACCGAGCGCCCGGCGGCGGAAATTGTATCCAATCTTCTGTACACGCCTGAAGGCATGGGTGTTGTCGGCGGCAAGATCATTGAGCGCTATAGCGTGCGCCGGCCATCCATTCCGGAAATTCTGAAAACCCCCAAAGCCGCCACGCGCACGATCGCGCAAGGAACAGTGATCGAAGCCGAGACGCCTTACACCTATGGCGACTGGGTTGGCGATTTCGTGCGCGCGCTGGTGACCGCCGAGCCCGCCGGGCCCGTGGTCATGCCCGCCTTTCTGGCGGATAAACCCTATGTCCAGCGGGACATCGCCGCGCTAGGTCATGTCATGGAAACCGCAGATGCGCCGTTGAAAATTGAAAACGCAACGGTCCTGCGCAAGCGCATCCCGAGCTATTACTGGAGCGCCGCTGATGTGCGCGCCTACCGCCATGCGTTTCATATCGACCCGCTGCCGCCGCGCGCAGGATCCGTCACCTATCTCGGCCGTTTCGGCACGGTGTCGGAATCGGTGCAGCGCGACTATCCAACGGAAACGGTGGCAAAGATCGTGACGGACCTCGGCGGCGAGGTCTTTGATGCGCGCCAAGCGTCGCCGGACCGGTTCAACGACATGGCGGCGCAGATGGAAACGGTGATCGCCGATCAAGGCTCGGCGCTGTTTGGCGTCATGCACTGGCGCACCAAAAACGTTATTGAGCTGACCCGCCGCGACTGGTGGCATTCGGCGAATCTTTTCATCGCCGACGGGTCGGGCGTTGAAAATTATGCGGTGATTGCCGTGGACGATCTTGATGAAGCGGCGCTGAGGACCCGCATCACCGGGCATTTGCAGGACTTCGGCGCGCTAGCGTGAATAGACAATCATATTGTCGAGGAGTGTCGTCGCGCCCTGCCCGCTCATCCAGACCATCGCCAACATGCCCAGAGTGAACATCGTCCACACCGCGCCGAAGATCAGCAGGAACTTGATCGACTGATTGACGCCAAAGGAAAGCGCCGCGCGTTCAGGATTGCTCGGGTCATGGCGCACCGCAACCTGCGCGCCGACGGGGAGCGCGCTGTATATGTCGCGATGAAACTGCTGGCTCGACGAACCGCTATATCCGAACGCGATTCGCTCACTCGTCAGTTCACGTCCTAATATGCTATAGGCATAAGTGATCTTCGTGCGATAGGTCGTGCCGTCGCTGTCGGAACTCACCACAAAATCGGAATGGGTCACCTCACCCTGGACCGTTGGCCAGCTCTCCGCCTGGCGTGCCATGTTGAGGGAATAGAGGCCCCAGCCCAGAATGCCGACGCCGACCGCCAGAAACAGGCCGAAAAAAAGCGTGAGGAAAATCGAACCACCCATGACGCGCCTCCCCGATTATCACGAGCGAAAAGCTAAAGCGTAATTCTCACCAGAAGATGACTGAATTGCGTAAACACACACCCTTAGGGACGCAAAAACTCTATTCAAACAAATCCGAGCCTGCCCCTTTTGGCGCCGTCAGTCCGATATGCGTCCATGCGGTCGCGGACAAAACCCGCCCCCGCGGCGTGCGCTGGATCAGCCCCTGCTGCAACAGGAAGGGCTCGATCACATCCTCCACCGCATCACGCGCTTCAGCCAGCGCCGCGGCGATTGTTTCAACACCCACCGGCCCGCCGCCGAAATGTTCCGCAATCAGACGAAGATAGCGCCGGTCGAGCGGGTCAAGGCCGAGTTTATCGATTTCCAGGCGTTTGAGCGCCTTGTCCGCAACGGCTGCGTCGATGACGCCGGCGCCCTCGACCGTGGCCACGTCGCGCACCCGGCGCAACAGCCGGCCCGCCACGCGCGGCGTACCCCGCGCCCGCCGCGCAATCTCCCCGGAGCCGTCTGCCGACATCTCCGCCGAAAGCAACGCCGCTCCGCGCGAGACAATACGGGCTAAATCTTTCTCGGAATAAAAATCGAGCCGCACCGGAATGCCGAACCGGTCAAGCAGCGGCTTTGCAAGCAGGCCAGAGCGCGTCGTCGCGCCAATCAGCGTAAAGCGCGGTAGATCGATCCGCACCGAGCGCGCCGACGGCCCCTCGCCGATGATGAGGTCGAGAGCGTAATCCTCCATCGCCGGATAGAGGACTTCCTCCACCGCGGGCGAGAGGCGATGAATTTCGTCAATGAACAAGACGTCGCCGGCTTCAAGATTGGTGAGGAGCGCGGCGAGATCGCCAGGCTTGGTGATCGCCGGACCGGAGGTGGCGCGGAAACTCACTTCCAATTCGTTGGCGACGATCTGCGCCAGCGTTGTCTTGCCCAGCCCCGGCGGACCGTGAAATAGCACATGATCGAGCGCCTCTTCACGCGCCCGCGCCGCCTGAACGAAGACACGCAGATTATCCTTGGCGCTCGGCTGGCCGACAAAATCATCAAGACGCTTGGGCCGCAGCGCTGCATCGGCGTCTTCGGTTTTCCGGTCGCCGTCAATCAGCCGGTCGTCAGTATACGCAGGTTCAGCCATTAGCCTATATCCAGAATGAATCGGATTTCCACGCTTGCAGTTAACCCTATCACTAAAGTGACCACACCAACCAACCAACAAGCTAGCCACATGTACCTTAGACGTTTGAGCCTACCAGAAAATTTTTTATGCTCTTCGGATAAAAGAGTACTTTGCTCTATAGTAAAATCAGGGGGTTCAATCATGCGAATTGCCAAGTATGCCGACACAGATAAAAAGGTAACGCCTGCTAGTTGGAAAATGTTCGAGAACGATACACTGGCACTGAAGAACGGGATGATGCCAAACGATGCAGCAGAAGCAGCGAAAAAAAACTTCGCGAACTCGAAAGAACGCTGACTAACTAATTTCAGTTCACTAAGCGCCCATAGGCGTAATGCTTTCATTTCATGTTTTGGGTCAATCATTAAAAGCTAAACTCATCTTTGTTCGGGACAATCGTGAGACTCGCCTTTTCGGATGGGCAGCCCACACCTAGGGCAACTTATGACTTTCGAGGTTACCTCTTTTTTTTCTGGCACCTCATCGTAGTGTTTCGTTTCATAGTCTTTCCTACTTATCATCACATACTCCTTGTTCGCCCCCTAAGCCGCCGCCAGGTCTTTCAGCGCCGCTTTGATCAGCGATTCCACGCCGGGCTCGTTCAGGTTTTCCGCCGCGCGCGCAACCGCACGGCGCGCCTCCACCCCGTCATAGCCGAGATGCGACAGGGCCGAGACCGCATCGGCGCGCGCCGCCAGTTGCGGGTCCTGCGCCGGATTGGGGGATGCGCCCGCCGCTTTTTTACGTGCGGCGATGGTGATGACCTCGCCGGACGCGCCGGCGAGCGCGCCGACTTTTGACTGCAGTTCCGTAACGATGCGCTGGGCGAGTTTTTTGCCCACGCCATGGGCGCGCGACACCGCCGTTACGTCTTCGGCCGCCACGGCATCGTAAAGTTCTGTCGGCGTCAGCACCTGCAACAGCGCCAGCGCATGTTTGGCGCCGACCCCTTGTACGCTTTGCAACAGGCGAAAGGCGCGGCGGTCATTTTCGGACGGGAAGCCATAAAGCCGGATAAGCTCCTCGCGCACCAGCGTTTCGACTGACAGCGTCGCTTCATCGCCTGGCGTCAGACAGCCAAGCACGCGCGGGGCCGCATGAATTTCATAGCCAACCCCGTTCACATCGATCAGCGCGGTCTCCTCCGCCACTGCAACGACCAATCCCTTCAGCCTGCCGATCATTTACGACGCCTCCAGCCTTTTGATATCAGAGTGATGCGCATGACAGATCGCCACCGCGAGCGCATCGGCCTCATCGCTGGCGAGCGCGCCGCATTTTGGCAACAGCACTTTCACCATTGCCGCAACCTGCGTCTTGTCCGCATGGCCGCGACCGACGACGGATTTCTTCACCGAGTTCGCCGCATATTCCGCCACGGGCAAACCGGCGAGCGCCGGCGCCAGCAGCGCGACGCCGCGCGCCTGCCCCAACACCAGCGCGTCGCGCGGATTGGCGTTGACAAAGGTTTCCTCCACCGCCGCCTCGTCCGGCGTCTGGTGGGCAATCAGCGCTTTCAACTGATCGAATATCGCGCAAAGTTTATCCGCATGGGCGGTCTGGCGCTTCGGGCGAATGACGCCGGACGCCACATAGGAAAGGCGGGGCCCCGCACGGTCAATCACGCCCCAGCCGGTGGCGGCCGACCCCGGATCGATCCCGACAATGCGAATCACTTTGCTCATGGCGAAACCATAGGCGGTTCCGCAAAGGAAACAAAACGTGAATCAATCCTGGCGCCCGAGACGGCGTCTTAATTTTTCCGCATCCCGCTTCAGCCCCTCATCTGCCGCTGGATCGGCAAGAATATCATCGATCAGAAGCCGCGCTGAGGCGACGTCCTTTTCGCGTCCGTCGCCTTCAGACAGCGCGATCGCATAGAGAAACCGCCCTTGCGGGTCGCCAGCCATCGCCGCACGCGCAAACCAGTCCGCCGGATGCTCGTCCGCCTCGGCCCCGTCATGGATGAGAAGCCCGAGCGCCACCATCGCCGGGGCAAAGCCGCCCGACGCGCCCGCGCGAAAATGCGCCGCCGCCGTCTCCCGGTCCGGGGCGCCCAGCGCGCCCGACTGAAACAGAAGGCCAAGATTGTACGCCGAGACCGCGTCGCCTGCGCCTGCGCTTTTTTCAAACCAGTCTGCGGCCAGACGATAGTCCTGGCGAACGCCAAGACCGGAAAGATGGGCAATTGCGATGTTGCGTTGCGCCTCCGGATCGCCCGCATTTGCCGCTTCGCGAAACAGCTCAACGGAACGCGCCCGGTTTGGGGGCACGCCGTCGCCTTCAGCGTACATGACGCCAAGACGCAACTTGGCGCGTGCATGGCCCTGGCGGGCGGCAAGCCGATACCAGCCCGCCGCTGTCTCGGCGTTGCGTTCCACGCCATCGCCGGAAAGCGCCAGCTCCGCTAGCGAAAACTGCGCATCGGGATGACCGGCGCGCGCCGCCGTAATGTAGAGATCAACCGCACGCTGAAGGTCTTTTTCGACCCCGAAACCATTTTCATAGAGATAGGCGATCAGGTGCTGTGCGTCCGCGTTGCCGGCTTCCGCCAGCGGCGCCGCTGCATTCAATGCTTCTTCGTACTCGCCATTGAACAAGTGATCGATCGCTTCACCAGCGCGTTCATCCTGCGCAAACGCAGCGCTTGCGAGAAGCGAACCCAAAAAGACGGCAAGGAAACGGATCATTCACCCAAAGGTAACGGATTTTGGTTTGGAGACCTAGCGCGTCGTCGCCAGCGCCTATTTAGGGGACGCCTATTTTGGGGACGTCTGGGCGGCGGCATAGGCCAGATTGGCGCCGTCTACAAAGGCCGCAGTCAGCGTAAACGCCACCAAAAGAAATCCGCAGCCGAAAAGAATCCATTGATTTTTCATCGCGATCATCCGCGCCTTGCCGGCGCGCTCCCAAACTCGGGACAACACACGCAAGACTTGTGCCGACGTTGATTCATTCAAGCGGCGGCGATCGCCCTTTCGAATTCCTTAACGGCCGACGCCGGGCCGTCTTCGGCGTTCCAGATTGCGCCGGACACCGCCAGAAAATCCGCGCCGGCGCGCACCAGCGGGCCGCAGTTCTCCGGGGTGATTCCGCCAATCGCGACGCAGGGCAGCGTCGTGGCGAACCGCCACCATTCCAGCAACGCCGGGTCCGCAGTGGTTGGCGCGGCTTTTGTCTGTGTCGGGAAAAACGCGCCGAACGCCACATAATCCGCACCGGCCTCCCCCGCCAGCAGCCCCAGATGTTTCGAATTGTGACACGTGACGCCAACCGTTGCGTCCTCGCCCAGCATCGCGCGCGCCTCTTTGCAGCTCGCATCGGACTGCCCGACGTGAACCCCGTCGGCGCCGGATTTCAGCGCCAGATCCGGACGGTCATTGATCAAAAATGCAACCTCGCGCTGGCGCGCCAACGGCGCCAGAGCCTCCGCCGCGCGCAGGACATCGGCATCTTCAACCGGCGCGCCATCCGGCGTTTTCAATCGCAACTGCACGCAAGCCACATCGTCCGCATCGAGCGCGGCGGCAAATTCCTCTGCAAACGCGGGCAAATCCGGGATCTGCGGCGGGGTAATCAGATATATTCGGCAAGGATCGCTCATCGGCGCTCTATACCCGCCGCGTCAGGATAGGCAAAGCGTCTCAGGACGCGGCGTTTAATCCGCTCATGCGTTCACGCTCAGCCTGGGTCTGTTTGACCTTAGGCTGCAGCAAGCCAGCTTTTACATCATCGGGGATGGCATTGTAGATGACCGGCTCGGCGAGGTTGATGCGGGCGCGCGCCTCCGCCAAGGGCAAGGCGAGCAGTTCCTCCACATCATATTCAAGCACCCAGTTGGCGGCGCGGGCATTGCGCTTGGCTTCAGCGAGCGCTTTTTGAATCGGGACGGACGGCGCTTCCAGTTTCTGCGCGGCAAAACCGATCATCACAATCAGCTTAAAGCCGGCATTGCCAGTCTGCGCCCGCGTATAGACAAGGTTGCATAATTCTCCCAGCGCGTCGCGGCCATATCCCGTCAGCACATGCCATAAATCGTGACTGACCTGCAGATGGAGAAAGAGGCGCATATATTCGGAAAACTCCGGATACGCATCATAATCGATGTCGGCCTCTTCAGCCGCTGTGCGCAGCCCTTCCGGCGTCAGATTTTCCCCTTCCATGAAGTCCAGATAAGCCCGCGCCAGCGTGCCCTCCGGATAGGCGCGTAACGCCTCGCGGTCACCCAGAATGTTTTCAAGCGCCACCGGCTCTGTAACAACCCGGCGGCCGTAGGGCGTATTCGTGAACCTTTCAAACATTCGCTTGGCGCTGTCGCCGGAAAGCGCCTTGATGATTTCGAAAACCTGCCGAGTGTCTTCCTTGTTAGTGACAAGTCGAATAACACACGACAGTGCATGAAACGGACGGCGCGGCTCGGCGGGCGGCGTCGGAAAGCCATTGATCCAGACATAATCTTCCGGCGGGATTTCCACGCGCTGCGGCGCCGTTTCGCTTTTAACTGAAAGATTTGTTGCCGCCTGATTCATGGCGCGACCTCCGCGTGGCAAAGATGTGATGCGATAGCATTACACCTGCCGGTTTACTCCCGGTCATGTTGCGCCAATGATGAATTTTTTCAAGGCCGCCGCAACAAAAAGGGGCGCATCGGCGTCCCAGTGTTCCTCGCGCAATATCGCCCCGGAACAGCCCGTCACGCCGCTTTTTCGAGCCCGTCGGACCATTCGCCAAGCTGCGCCAGACCATTCATTTTTGCCCGGTGGGCAAAGACGGCTTGTGCTGCGGAGACGTTTTCACGCTTCCCGCCCCATGCTTTCAGCGGCGCCGCTTGCAGCGCGCGTCCATAGGAAAAGGAAAGCGCCCAGGGCATTTGATCCGCATACCCCGCATTCATTGTGTTCAGATGCGCGGTCGCCTCTTCATCTGACTGACCGCCTGACAAAAAGACAATCCCCGGCAGCGCAGCGGGAACCGCAGCGCGGAAACACTTCACCGTCATTTCGGCGACTTGCGCGACCGGCGCCTGTTCCGGGCACTTCTTGCCGGCGATCACCATGTTCGGCTTCAGGATGGTTCCTTCGAGCGCCACATCCTGCGCGTAAAGCTCATCGAACAGAGACTTCAGCGTAAACTCGGTGACATCGTAGCAACGTTCGATATCGTGAGCGCCGTCCATCAGCACTTCCGGCTCAACGATCGGGACGATGCCCGCCTCCTGGCAGAGCGCCGCATAGCGGGCCAGGGCGTGAACATTGGTGGCGATGCAATAGCTGGACGGAATCTCCGCGCCGTCAATGTCGATCACCGCGCGCCATTTGGCAAAGCGCGCGCCAAGCTCGTAATATTCATTCAACCGCTCGCGCAGCCCGTCGAGCCCTTCGGTGACTTTCTCGCCCGGCGCGCCGGCCAGATCCTTGGCGCCTTTATCGACTTTAATGCCGGGGATCGATCCTGCGTCCTGAATGAGCTGCACCAGCGACGTACCGTCTTCGGCGGACTGGCGGATCGTTTCGTCAAACAAAATCACGCCGGAAATATGCTCTTCCATGGCGTCGCGCGTGCGGAACAGCATTTCGCGATAATCGCGGCGATTATCTTCGGTGGACTCAACGCCGATTGAATCAAAACGTTTTTTGATCGTGCCCGTTGACTCATCCGCCGCCAGAATGCCTTTGCCCGGCGCGACCATCGCGTTTGCGATTTTGTTCAGTGCTATAAGATCCATATGTCCGTCCCCAAATTATCCTACTGCCATTATGATGCTTGAAGCGCCGCGACGCCGGGCAGGGTCTTTCCTTCGAGCCATTCGAGAAAAGCGCCGCCAGCGCTCGACACATAGGTGAAATCGTTTTCGACGCCCGCCGCGGCAAGCGCCGCCACCGTGTCCCCGCCACCGGCAACGGCGACAAGGCCTTCATTCTTTACGCACTTTGCGGCATAGCGCGCCGCCTCGACCGTCGCGGTGTCAAAAGGCTTGATTTCAAACGCGCCAAGCGGGCCGTTCCAGACCAGTGTCTTGGCGCTCTCAATGCGCTCCGCGATCAGATTGACCGTGTCGGGCCCGAGATCGAGGATCATGTCATCGGCGCCAACGGCGGCGGCGGCGGCGACTTCGCGGTCAGCGCCTTCTTTGAATTCCTTTGCGACCACGACGTCAACGGGCAGGATAATCTCACAGCCCCGATCCGCCGCCTGCGCCATGATCTCACGGGCTGTGTCAGCGAGATCCGGCTCGCAAAGCGATTTGCCGACGCTCATGCCTTTGGCGAACAGAAATGTATTCGCCATACCGCCGCCGACAGCGAGGATATTCGCCTTGCCAACGAGGTTTAAAAGCAGCTCGATCTTGGTGGAGACTTTGGCGCCGCCGACTACCGCCATCATCGGACGCTCCGGCTCGGCGAGCGCAGCTTTGAGATAATCAAGCTCGCGCTCCATGGCGCGCCCGGCGGCAGACGGCAGCAGATGCGCAATGCCTTCGGTCGAGGCGTGGGCGCGATGGGCTGCCGAAAAAGCGTCATTCACGTAAAAGTCGCCATTCGCCGCCAGCGCCTTGGCGAATTCAGGATCGTTTTGTTCTTCACCCGGATGAAAGCGCGTGTTCTCAAGCACCGCCACGTCCCCGTCCAGCATGTTCTTTGCAGTTTTCTTGACAGAATCGCCGATGCAATCCTCAGCAAACTCCACTGGTCCGCCGAGGAATTTTTCAAGCGCCTTCGCCACCGGCTTCAGCGACAAGTCGGCATCGGCTTTGCCTTTGGGCCGTCCGAAATGAGAGAGCAAAAGCACCTTGGCGCCCTGCTTGGAAAGCTCTTCGATAGTGGGCAGCGCACGCTCAATCCGGGTGGCGTCGGTGACGGCGCCGTCTTTCATCGGCACGTTGAAATCGACGCGCACCAATACCCGTTTGCCGGCGACTTTAAGGTCATCAAT
Organism: Pseudomonadota bacterium; assembly: GCA_039818925.1. Taxonomy (GTDB): domain Bacteria; phylum Pseudomonadota; class Alphaproteobacteria; order Caulobacterales; family Parvularculaceae; genus Hyphococcus. The sequence goes on from JBCBSY010000022.1 coordinate 11,401, forward strand.
CGTGCGGTAAGCGGTCATTGTCGGCGCCTTTTATAGATGGCGCGCCATCTCAAGCGCGGTGTCCGTCATGCGCGTCGATTTCAACGTGCCGATGAAAGACGGCGCCGTCACC